>DASVGM010000001.1:0-11450 GCA_036379555.1 Pirellulales bacterium
AATATACAATGACAAATTCGCCGTCGCGCCCCGCGACGGCGGCGATGAAGCTCCAAACGGGTACGCCCGAAACTTGCCCTGTCGCACCGGTGATCGGGCGACCGTCGGCGCCGAAGACCTGCCAGGCCAGCGCGCCGCCGCGCTCCCACCCCATGCCTTCCGTCCAGGCCAGCAAGACGTTGCCTCGTTCGTCCTCCGCCACCACCGGATATTTGCGACCGCCGCCGCGGCCCGGCGCCGCCGCCGGATTGGCAACGCGGCCGGTCTGCGCATCGACGTCACCAAAATAAACCTGCCCTTGCGTCTCCCAGGCCGCCAGCACGCGATCCTTCGTGGCCGTCAGCGCGGCCGTGCTCATCACGCACGTATCCACAGGCCAGCGATCCGCCAGCGAACTGGCAAACGTGGCGGCGCGATCGTGCGACGCCAACAGCCACATGTCGCGATGAATCTTCTCCTCGGCCGAGCGAAACAACACGAACAAGCGCCCCTCGTGGTCGGCCAGGGCGCGCAGGCCGCAACAACCGCAGCAACCGAGCGGTTTCTCAAACGCCTGGCGTTCGGGCTGAAAGGTTCGCCCGTCGTCGTCGCTGCGCGCCACCCAGACGCGGCGGTTGACCTCGCCCTTGGTTCCGGCAACGGGAGCATGCCAGACAACATAGACGTTTCCTTGCCGATCGGCCGCCAGCGATCCGCCGCCATCAAGCCCCGTGTTCTTCGAGATCACGTTGCGTTCGATTTCAAAACCAGTGCCCGCGTCGTTGAGCCGTGTATAGAGCATGGGCGCGGCACCGCCCGGCCCTGTGATCGGTGAGTCATTGGCGCCCATCCAGGCCACGTGCGGTCGATCGTGGCGGCCCAATGCGAGGTGCGCCCCGCGGATGTTTCCGATGGCAATGGCGCTGCCGGCCTGTTGGTTTACCGCCAGCTCCTCCGGGCCAAACGATCGATCGTCGTCATTGAACCGCGTGTAGAAAAGATCGCCATGCCGCGCATCTCCGCGGAAATAAACCAGATGCGCCCGGCCATCTTCTCCGACGGCGATTTGCGGTTGAATCGCCCCCCGCGGCAGCCGCAAATTGCGGACGGAAACCGATGTCTCAGCCAGCGCGGCATGTGCGGGCAACAGCGACGCGAGCATTACCAAGGCGAAGGGCGAGCGGTGTGTCATAGTCGTTGGTCAACTTGAATTATCAGGGGTGTTGTTGGGCTGCATCACTTCCACCACGCCGCCTTTCTGCACCAGCACCGTGACGGGCATGCCAAGGAACAAGCCCGTGCCGACCACGCCCGGAATGTCGCGGATGGCCCGGTCAAGCTCGGCCGGCCGGTCGATGGGCTGGACGCGACAATCGAGTATTTGATTGCCGTTGTCGGTGATGAAGAGCTTGCCGCCGTGAAATCGCGGTTGCGCGCGGCAACCGAGTTCGGCCAGTCGGCGCGTGCAGAGCGGCACGGCGAAGGGAATCACCTCGACCGGCACAATGCCGTGCGAGCCGAGCTTGGGCACCAGTTTTTCCGGCCCCACCAGTATGACCACGCGCCGTGAGGCGGCGGCCACGATCTTCTCGCGCACCAGCGCCCCGCCATATCCTTTGATCAGGTCGCCGGCGGGATCGACCTCGTCAGCGCCGTCGAAATCAATGTCAATGGCGTCGACTTCATCCAGCCCCACCAACGGAATGCCAAGTTCACGGGCCAATTGCTCTGAAGCCTTGGAGGTTGGCACGCCGCGTACCGCGAGTCCTTGCCGCCGCTTTTCGCCCAAAGCCCGAATGAACGCCGTCGCGGCATGGCCCGTTCCCAAACCGACGACGGTGCTGTCAGCGACAAATTCCAAAGCCTTTTGGGCGACGGCTTGCAATGGATCGGCGGAAGCGTTCATGCTGCCGATTATCGTCAGGCGATGGTGGGGGAGTCAATGAGGGGAGGGTTCGTAAGGCGGCAGGGGAGATTCGGGACTGGGCGAAGTCCGCATGCGAACACTAAAATGGCGACATGGATGAACATGCTGGCGAGTTACCGCGCAAAACCGATGAGCGAATATGTCGATCGATCAAAGGCCATACAGCGGGCCGAGCTTGCCACGCAAATGCGCCAGCAGTGGTTTGTGCGAGAGCGCTTTGCCGGTGACTTGCTCCACAAGTTGGCCGGCCGTGTAACGCTGCCCGTGCCGATGGATTTTGTTCACCAGCCACTCGCGCAAGGGTGTGAACTCGCCCGCCGCAAACTGCCGGGCCAACCCGCCCAGGTCTTTGTCCGCCTGAGCGTAGAACTGCGCGGCGTAAAGGTTGCCGAGCGAATACGTGGGAAAATAGCCAAACAAGCCGGCTGACCAATGGATGTCTTGCAAAACGCCGTCGGCGTCGTTGGGCGGCTCGACGCCGAGATACGAGCGATATTTTTCGTTCCACGCGCCGGGCAAGTCGCTCACCGCCAACGCGCCGCTCAGCAGGTCTTGCTCCAATTCAAAGCGAATCAGAATGTGCAGGTTGTAAGTGGCTTCGTCCGCTTCGATGCGAATCAGCGAGGGCCGCACGGCGTTGATGGCGAAGTAAAAATCATCGAGCGGCACGTCGTTCAGCGCGGGGAACGTGCCTTGCGCCATGGCATAAAAACAACGCCAAAAAGAGCGGTGCCGGCCAACCAGGTTTTCCCACAGCCGCGATTGCGATTCGTGAATGCCCATCGACACCGCCTCGCCCGTGGGCAGGCCAAACCGCTCGGCCGGCAGGCCCTGGTCGTAAATGCCGTGGCCCGCTTCGTGCAGCGTGCCAAAAAAAGCGCAACTGAAATTGCGTTCTTCATAGCGCGTGGTAATGCGGCAATCGTGCGGGCCGGGCGCCGTGCAAAAAGGATGCGCCGTCACGTCGAGCCGGCCGCGCGAAAAATTGAAGCCGATGCGGCCGGCCACCTCGCGCGAAAACGATTCTTGCCCGGCGATAGGATAGTGCCGGTGCAACACCTCCAGCCCCGGCCGCCGCGAGGAAGCCTGAATCTCGGCCACCAGAGGAACCAATTCGTCTCGCAACGCTCCCAGCACACGAGCCAGATTGGCCGTGCGTTCATCGGGTTCGTAATCGTCGAGCAAGGCGTCGTAAAGCGACTCGCGATAACCGATCGCCTCGGCCTGAGCGCGCTTTAGCTCGACTGTTTTCTTCAACAGCGGCGCGAACGAGGCGAAGTCGTTGGCGTGCCGGGCGGTTTGCCAGACTTGCTGGCCGTACACGGCGGTGCGGGCCAGTTCTTCGACCAACGACTGCGGCAATTTCGTCTTCTTCTCATATTGCCGCTTCAATTGGCGAAGGGTCGTACCGGTCTCGCCGGTAGGATCTTTGGCCAAATCGCTCTCGGCCAACTCCGCGAGCCAATCCCCCAGCCTGCGATCGGTCTGGCGCTGATGAATCATGCCGGTCAGCAGCGTGATTTGCTCGGCGCGGTAATCGGCGGCGGCCGGCGGCAGCAAGCAGCGCTCGTCCCACCCCAGGAGCGCCTCGATTGACTGCAAGACCGCGGTTTCATGCACGAAGCGAACGAGTTTGTCGTAAGTTGCCTGCGGTTGGTTCATGAGCGATTCAGTTTACCTTTCTGGCGAGGTCGCCCACGCGCAGCGTGCCCGCCTGGACGACTTTGGCATTGATGCCGCGAAAACGCAAATGCTTGCTCCAATAGGTGAATTTCCAAGCATCCGCGCCGAAGCGGCTTTTGAACTTTTGGCAGCCGGTGTGCGGCGCCGCCGTGATTTCAACCACGGCCGAACCGATGGCAAGTCGCGTGCCGGCGGGCAGGTTCTCCGCACTCAAATCGAGGTCGATGTAAAGCTGGTCGCCCGCCAGCGCCCAACGGTGGCGAGTTTGGGCCACCAGCGCGATGAAGCGCGCGTTCATGATGGTAATCTGCGCGTCCGGGTCGGCCAGGCCCTCGGGCGATTGGCTGTCGCCCCGTGCTTTCCAATTGTCGCCGATCAGTCCGGCGACCGGGTCAAGCTCGGCGAGAGCCACTTCCTCACGTTGGTCGACCGCCGGCCGCCGCACGATGAGCTCCACCTGGCCGCCGTCTTTTGGCGATAGGAGGATGTGTTCCAGGCCGGCTTCGAGCTCGGGCGTCGTGAGATGTTCTACGATCGTCATCAATCTTGCTGTTTCCCAGGTCGGACAATCAAAAGCGCTTTGCGACCGGCGTGTTTGCCAGTATAACCGATGCGCGGCCGCGCCAAAACCACCGTCGGCGTTGGGTAGTGTCTATCCAAAAACACCCGGAGGATGGCCTTCCCAGGCCGTCCACTCACCAGGCGCTGGCTACCGGACGTACTGGGAAGAGATGCGAAACAAAGTCTTCGGATCGAATCTCAGACGCAGCCGGAGGCATCTGCCACCGCCAACTTCACGTTCGATTGCAAATCGCCAAACAACTTCTGTGATTGTCCATCCGTGACCATTGCAAATCTCCTGTTGGTGAGGAGTCGCGAATATGGCCGATCTCTGCGACGCCGGGAATTCTAATTGTCGCTCTACACAACCTAGGCCATCGCCTATCATGGGGCTGGTTTGCAAGAATGACACAGCCTGTTCAAAACGTGACAAGAGACCGAGAGACACCATGAGTCAACGCGTTTTCGCCGTCGCCGCTCATCCGGACGATATTGAGTTTGTCATGGCCGGCACGCTCATTCGCCTGCGTGACGCGGGCTACGAGTTGCATTACATGAACGTGGCCAACGGCTGCTGCGGCTCGACGGAGTACGACTCGACCGCCGCGGCTCGCATCCGGCGTGAAGAGTCGATGGCCGCCTGCCGCTCGATCGGCGCGGTGTTTCACGACAGCCTGGTCAACGACTTGGAGGTTTTTTACGACCGTCCGACCTTGCTGCGGCTGGCGGCCGTCATGCGTGAAGTGGCGCCGGAGATGGTGTTGACGCATGCGCCGGTGGATTACATGGAAGACCACACCAACACCTGTCGGCTGGCGGTGACGGCGGCCTTTGCCCGCGGCATGCCGAATTTTCCCGTGGCGCCGCCGACGGCATGCACCTCGCAGCCGGTCACGGTGTACCACGCTCAACCGCACGGCAATCAAACGCCGCTGGGCGAAGCGGTCGTACCGGGGCTATTCATCGACATCAGCGAGACGATGCCGCAAAAAACCGCCATGCTGGCCTGCCATGCCAGTCAAAAGCGTTGGCTGGATGAAAGCCAGGGGCTTGATTCCTATTTGATGACGATGCAAGAGCTATCGGCCGAAGTCGGTCGCATGTCCGGTCGTTATGCTTACGCGGAAGGTTGGCGGCGGCATTTGCACCTGGGCTTTTGCGACGCGGACGCCGATCCGCTCTATCAGGCCCTCGCGCCGCACTGCCTGCGGCCATGACGAGGCCGCTCCGCCGCACGCGGGCGTTGGCCGCAACCAAAAGTGTTCGGGCAGGTTTGCAATCAGAAGCTTTTTTCCGGGGCTGAGTACCGGTGGCCTCGCCTCTGTTGGACAGGGGGTGGCGGGAGAAGTACGGAGTCAACTGCCCGATTCGGGCAGTTGGCCACAAGGGGGGGTGTTAATCATCTCGGCTGAGGCAAGACGGCATTGAATCATTTCTACCGGATGGTCGGATTATTGCCGAGCGATAGGACTTGCAGCGTTGGGAAGTCGTTAAGATCCCGCCAGTGGAGCGTTCGTATTGGCCTGTTCGGCGAAACACCTGGGTAATGCACCAGGTCGTAGTCACGAACGTCGCCGTGAAGCCGCCAACGGCCACTTGCGGAACCGCCAACCTCATACACTTCAAAACTGAGCGGATCGCGACCCTTAAACAACGGCGGACGGCCGTGTTCAGCAAAGAGCAAGTCGCCGGCCGGGCCGCCGCGGAGGGCGATGGCCACGACATCGCCGGCGTTCGCCTCGTCGATCAACTGTTCCAGGGCGCTCGCGTTGGGACGTTGCGAATCGTAAAGCGAGATCGGATATGACGGGGCGGCCGGCGCCATTTCCGCGCCGAGATACCAAACCGCGCCGCCCGCGCCGGCGATGGCGGCGGCCGCGCGTCGCTGTCGGCGCGTGCGATCGACTTGGAAGCGGAGCCAGCCGAGGGCCAAACAAACGAAGAAAACAACGAACAACAGCGTTCGCAGATTAAACTGCAACCACCGGCGCGGGGCAAGTTTTCGCAATGCGCGGACGATCATCGCACGCCTCCCTGTGGGTTTGTTTTCCGAATTACGGCAGATCGCTCTTCCAAAATCCGTGCCCATCCGAGTTATCCGTGGCTTTGATTGTAACGCGCGGGCATCGCCGTCCCAGTAAGAGCGGCCGCTTTCGGCTAGAAGATGCGCTGAGCAGGGGTGACACCGGCCAGTCCACATGGTACAATAGCCTGGTAAAATTCACGCGAAAGGTTGAATCGTGTCGACGTTGCCAATTGAGACAACCGGCGCTTTGGGTTCCGCGCCATTCCAGCCTGCCGGGCGAGGTGATCGCAGACTTGACGAGGTCGTGAGCGAGTTTGCAGTAGCCGCGGATGAGCTCGGAGTTTCGCGGCCGTCGGAGGCCCAGTTGCGAGATATTTGCCAAAAAGCCGCGACGCTAAGTGCCGAGCTTTTCTCCGATGAGATGAATGTCGAGGTGCGGGGAGATCCCGAAATTCCCGGCGAGCTGCATTTCACGTTCGAGGTGGTGGCGACCGGAAGCGCCGATCAGATTGCGGCACGCGGCAGCGAATGGCATCTTCGGTTGCGTCAGATGATCGGTAGGTACGCGGAATTGTTTTGTCTGTCGTTCGATGTGCGCTAATGGACCCCCGCGATTTCATTTCGCTGGCGCTTCGATTCTCCGCAAGCAAGAACGAAGCGGAGCTACGCTCGGCGGTGAGTCGCGCCTACTATGGCGCCTTTCACGTTGCCAAGCAGTTTCTCGTTGATGTCGGCCTGCGCTGGCCGCGCAAGGAATCATACGCCGCGGAGATTCACATGAAGGTGCGGCATTGCCTGAGCCAGTCGCGTAATGCCGACGCATTGTTGGCGAGCGACCTACTTTGGTCGCTACGAGACCTCCGCAATCAAGCGGACTACGACCTTGATTCGCCGAAGTTCAAAATAACGGCCAGGGCGACGACGGTGGTGCGCCTAGCGCCAGAGCTCGTGGACGCTCTTCAACGCTGCCGCCTCGAGCCGGCGTTTTCTGAGCTTCGTGACGAGATCAGGAGATACGCGCGGGATGTGCTTCGCATCACCGTTGTAGACGGATGATGACCCAGCGGCCAACAGCGGCTCTTAAAAACTTACGGTGACACGTCAAGGCTTTCACAAGCCATCTCTGTCTTGCCGATTCCCCAACGATAGCTTACCGTGAATTGAAGTGGTTTTATTTGCATGGATATTGACGACAGCCCCGTCGCTCGCGGCAGCTTGGGGCCAGCGATTGACAGACCAAACTTCATGCGGCGGATTCCGGCGACATTCCTGTTGTGCGTTTGCTTCGCCGTCTGGCCGACCTTTGCCCCCGCCGAGGCGGCCGAAGCGACGTTGGCCGAGGCGAGACACTTGTTGTTGACCGGCAAAGACGCCGAGGCCGCCGAAGCATACCAAGCCTTGCTCGCCAAGGAGCCGGTCGCGGCGAACATTGGCCTCGCCCGTTGCCGAGCCGGCCGCGGCGATCGCGAAGCCGCCCGGCAGACGCTCCTGACCGCGGCGAAAGCGCACCCCAAGGCCGCGGATTTGCACGCCGAGCTTGCCGCGCTCGCTTTTGATCGTGGTGATGATGCGGCCACCCGCGAACACACGGCGGCGGCGCTGGAGATCCAGCCCGATTCGCTCGCGGCGCGCTGGTGGCACGCCGAGCTTGATCGCGTTGCCGGCAAGCTCCCTCAAGCGCAGGCCGGCTACAAATGGTTTGTCGATTACTACAACGATCAGGAAGAATTCACGTCGGAGGACATGCGTTGGATCGGGCTGGCGGCGGCCCAGTTCGCCCGGTGGCGCAGGTTGAGCGGCCAATTCTCCTTTTTGGTCAACGAGTTGTATCCCGACGCCTTGAAACTGGATGCCGATGATTGGCCGGCGCACTACGAATCGGGACTGCTCTTTCTGGAAAAATACAACGACGCGCAGGCGCTCGGCGAGTTGAAGGCGGCGCTGGCCATCAATCCAAACGCGGCGGAAATACACGCCGCGCTGGCCGCCGTGGCCTTGCACGGTTTTCAACTCGATGAAGCACGCCGCCAGCTCGACCGCGCCGCCGAAATTAATCCACAGTTGGCGGTCATCGGGCAACTTCGCGGCGATCTGCACCTGTCCAATCTCGAAATACCCGCGGCCATCGCGGCGCTGGAGGCCGCCCGCAAATTGAACCCCGTGAGTGAAGAGACGCTCGGACGGCTGGCCGCGGCCTACGCGGTGGCCGATGGCATCGCGCCGGGTAGAGAACCCTCGCCACGGGTGGCGCACATCATCGCGGAGGTGGACCGCCGCAATCCACACGCGGGCGCCTTTTATTACACGTTGGGATCGGCCCTTGATTTGGCGCGGAGATTTCCCGCGGCCGCGCAGTATTATCGCGAGGCGGTCGTGCGCATGCCGCAGTTGACCGCGCCGCGTGGTGCGTTGGGGTTGATGTACATGCGGCTCGGCGAAGAGGCGGAAGCGAAGCGATTGCTCGATGAATCGTTTGAGATCGACCCTTTTAACGTGCGCGTGGCCAATAGCGTCAAGGTGCTGGAAGTGCTCGACGGCTATGCCGTGCTGGAAACCGCTCACTTCGTCGTCAAATTCGACCGCGGCCAGGACGAGCTACTTGCCCGTTACGCCAGCCGCTATCTCGAAGAAGAGGTGTACCCCGTGTTGGTCAAACGCTTTGGCTTTGAACCCCAAGGCAAATCGTTGTTCGAGTTTTTTTCGCGTGCGCGCAACAGCGACGCCCACACGTGGTTTAGCGCCCGCATGGTGGGCTTGCCGTTTGTCAGCACGGTCGGCGCGTGTGCGGGCAAGGTGGTGGCGTTGACCAGTCCCCGCGAGCTTTCCAAAAAGTTCAATTGGGCGCGGGTGCTCAAGCACGAGTTTGTGCATGTGCTCAATTTGCAGCAGACCGAGTTCAACGTGCCGCACTGGTTCACCGAGGCGCTGGCGGTGGAAACCGAAGGCTATGCGCGATCTCCCGAATGGAACGCTTTGCTCAAAGAGCGGGTGCCGAAGGGGGAGTTGTTCAATCTCGACACGATCAATTTGGGTTTCGTGCGGCCGGCATCGAGCCACGATTGGCAGATGGCGTATTGCCAGGCCCAGCTTTATGCGCAATACATGCTCAAAACCTACGGCGATGACGCCCTGGCCAAGATGCTCGCCGCCTATAGCGAAAACCTCGACACGCGCGCCGCGCTGCGGCGTTCGTTCAATGTCGAACAAGACGAGTTTGAAGCCGGCTATCTCGATTACCTGCGCGGCGTGACAGCCGAGCTTACGCCGCCGGCGGCAGACGGCCAGGTGACATTGGACGACGCACAGGGTAAGGTGACTGAGGCGGGCGATGACATCGCGAAGTTGCAAGAACTGGCCGGCCAAATCGCATTGGCGGCCAAGGCGGCGCCGTACGACGTGCGCTGGCCCAAGCTGCTGGCGCGAGTTTGCCTGAAGAGCGGCGACGACGCGCGCTTGGCCGATGCCTTGAAAACCTTGGCGCACAACGATCCCGACAACGCCTTGGTGCGTAAAAAACTGGCCCAACTGGCGCTCGCCAAGCACTATTTCACCGCGGCCGAAAACTGGGCCAAGGAGGCGTGCCAGGCCGATTTGTGGGACGCCGAAGGGCACCGCTTTTGGGGCCAGGCCCTCGTTGGGCAACAAAAGTTCGCCGCGGCTATCCAAGAATTGGAAGTCGCCATTCAGCTCGATCCTGACAACAAACAAACCAAAGACGCGCTGGACGAAGCCCGGCGCCTTGCGGAGAACACACCAAAGTGACTGATCGCCCAACTTCCTCGGCCGCCGCTGAATCTGCGGCCACCAATGCCGATCCCAGCTTTCGCCAGTTTCAGCAGCTCATCCGCCAGATGTATCTGGAGAAAGACCTGGCGCGCGGCGCCGATGGCACCTTCATGTGGCTGATGGAAGAAATCGGCGAGTTGGCCGCCGCCTTGCGCAACGGATCGCATGAAGAACGGCTGGGCGAGTTCGCCGACGTGCTCGCTTGGCTGACCACCATTGCCAATGTGGTAGGGGTCGATCTGGCCGAGGCCATCACCATGAAGTATGGCGCCGGCTGTCCGGGCTGCGGCCAATTTGTCTGTCGCTGCGCCGACGCCGAGAAGCCCTGAACATGATTTTAATCCGCTTTTCAAATACCGAACTGAACAAGAAGATGGCGTATCTCGTCACGTTCCTCACGCTGTTGGCCGCGGTCGCGGTGGCAAACGCCGCGGAAAACGATTTCCCCAAACCTTACGACAGCGAAAAAGACCTTTCCGCCCAGCGACTCGATCCGGCGGCCGCCGCGGCCGCGTTTCGCTTGCCCAAGGGCTTCGCGGTGAATGTGTTCGCGGCCGAACCGGACGTGCAAAACCCCATCGCAGTGACGTGGGACACGCGCGGCCGCTTGTGGGTGGCCGAAAATTACACCTACGCCGAGCGGCCCGTCAAGTTCGATCTCAATCTGCGCGATCGCGTGCTTATCTTCAGCGATGACGACGGCGATGGACGTTTCGACCAGCGGCGCGTGTTTTTGGATGACGCCCGGCGGCTGACCAGCGTCGAGGTGGGGCTGGGCGGCGTGTGGCTGATGTGCCCGCCACAGTTGCTCTTTGTGCCCGACCGCGATGGCGACGACCGCCCCGATGGCCCGGCGCAAGCGGTGCTCGAAGGTTTTGACGTGCCGCCGGAGAACTATCATAACTTCGCCAATGGACTGAAATGGGGGCCTGATGGCTGGCTCTATGGTCGCTGCGGCGCATCGGCCCCCGGCGAAATCCGCCGCGCCGACGCGCCTGACGCTTTTCGCGTGCCGTTGCGCGGCGGCCTCTGGCGTTATCATCCCACGCGCAAGCAGTTTGAGGCTCTCTGCCACGGCACGACCAATCCGTGGGGTCACGATTGGGACGAGTATGGCGAGGCGTTTTTCATCAATACGGTCAACGGGCACCTCTGGCATGCGATTACCGGGGCGCATCTGCGGCGACCGCACACCATCAACGCCAACCCGTTGGTTTATGAACCGCTGGAAATGCACGCCGACCATTGGCACTACGACGTCGGCAAAGGCTGGGGCGACTCGCGCAAGACCGTCGGCGAACACGACCGGCTCGGCGGCGGGCACGCGCACGTCGGCATGACGATTTACCTCGGCGAGCAATGGCCGGCCGAATATCGCGGGCGGCTGTTCACGCTCAATCAACATGGCCGGCGGATGAACGTCGAGCGGCTTGAACGCGAAGGGAGCGGCTATGTCGGCCGGCATGAGCCTGACATTTTGCACTCCGG
>DASVGM010000002.1:0-38676 GCA_036379555.1 Pirellulales bacterium
GAAGACGCCGTTTCGGCGTCTGAGATCGGGGCGTCCAAGAGGGACGCGATAGTAAAGTGGATCCTGCTTGTCATTATCAAGGTACCCATACCAGCCGTTGATGGCCTCGTCCTTACGATCAACGGCCCACATGGACGGCGTCTCGCGCTGCCGGCCGAGTTCCTTTTGGTTAGCAGATCGCCCGCTACGTGTATATGTCGTCTTGTAAATTTGGATAAATCCTAATTCTTTGCAACGGCATTTCATAGGATCCGGACTGAAAAAAGTGTCAATGTTAAACGTGTATCGGGGATCTCGTTTCTTCGAGTCGATATTCGAGGTCACTGGATCCGGGTTAAACGGAATATCTTGAATGACCCATTGCCCATAATCGCTGTCAAGCGTTGTGCGAGTTCGTGTGTAGTCGCCTACTTGGACCGCTACCTCAGCCAGGCCGAACGGGTCGACGAATGACACCGGGGCGCTATTCGCGAAGTCGTATCGATTCGGCATATTCCACGGACCAAGCGGATCTCTCGCCAGCCACGTGCCAAGCGGCGCATGCAAGTACCGATTGCGCACGTAGTAGAGCACTGAAGCGCTATCCCATTTGTATCCTCCGAAGAGTGCGTCCCAAGCGAATTGCGAAGTTGATAACACGTCGAAGGCGGGCGTCAGAAACGTCGGCTGGCCATAAGCGGCGTAGTCGTAACGCTCCTGCACTGCATCCGAGGCGCCAATGATCGCCGTTAGGTTCCAATTTGCATCCTGCGCGCCGTAAAGCCGCTCGCTGCCGCGGTCGCGCAGAATCAAATCGTCAATATAACGAAGGCCCCAGACGAATTGGCGATCGGCCGTCGTTGAGCTACCAACCCGCTCCTCAATGTCTTGCCAGGCCGATGTGTAATAGTAAAGCCGCGTCGCGCCGGCGGCGGTTTTGCTCGTGCGGCGGTTCAGCCCGTCATAAATGTTCGACGCAATTGGCGAACCGGCCGAAGAGAGCGACATCAGGCGGTTCCAGGCGTCATACACGCCATTATCGCCCACCGCCGGGTTTGCCGGTTGCGGCATGAGTGTCATGTTGCCCGCCGCGTCGTATGTCGGGTTGACCCACGGGAGCGAAATTTCCGTGATCTCGTTCACGGTGTTGGCTTCGCGCACTTGATCGAGATTGCCGCTGGAATCGCTTTGCTGGAATTGAATCCAGTTGCCCGTCGGGTCAAGTATCCATCGCTGCGTGAAGGTTTGCGTTCCGGGCACAATGCCGGTGTTGGTTGAGTTGAGTTGGCCACGCTGCAAGTATGCCAAGCGGTAAAGGCCGTCGTATTGATAAAATTCGTCGAGGTAAACGCCGGCAGCCTCGGCCACCGTGTTTTTGCGCCACAGGCGGTTGGAGGCTTGATCGTAGCCGTGCTGAATGCGGTCGAGATCGGCGCTGGTGGCCTTATTGAACCAGCGGTTATCGACCACGCGGTTGAATTGGTCGAGGCCAGTGTATGGGTCGCTGCCGGTGCCGTTGATCAGCGACCAGGCGATTTGCGGCTGCGGCGAATTGGTTTGCACGATCGTGCCCAGGCCCAACCGCGTGTAATCGGCCAAGTGCGTGACGCCGTCGTTGTCGATCAAGCTCGCGATACGGCTGAGAGCGTCGTCCATGCCGCCCGACGTTCCGTAGCTCAGGTTGAGTACACGGCCGTTGGGATAGACGATAGCCGTCGGTCGAACCGTGTTTGCCGAACCGTCGGCATATTGATATTGCACGTTGACGGAGGTCGATAGATTGACCGCTCCATTGTGCTCCTGATACTCGGCGATCAACTGCTCAAACGAGTTGTAGAGGCGCTGCACGTCGTTGATCACGGTTCCTTCGCCGACCGTCGGGCTGGAAAAACTCGTAATGTTCTGAATATTGCCGCGCACCTCATAGGTCGTGCCGATGCGCTGGACCGTGGCATCAATGCCGGTGCCGAGCGTCGTGATCGCGTCTTCGGTTCGCCGCCCCAACAGGTCCATTGAATATTGATGCACGGTTCCGTTCTGATCGCCGAGTTGCTTCACCTCGGATTGACGGTTGACCAAATAGCTCACAACGCCGCTGTCGGCGTATGTCATCGACGAAAGAACGTCGTTGCGCGCGACGTCGGATGCTGTCAGCGTCGTGCCATAACCCAAAGTCGTCGTCTGGTTGCCGGTTCGGATGTTGATGGCGGTGATGGTGGCGATTTGATCGTCGGCCGTCCAAGTCCAATCGGTGGTGCGGTTCTGGTCGTAGCCGGGCGAACCGCCGCCGCTGGAACTGCTGGAAGAACTGGCGGTCTGGTAGTTTTCGATAAGCTGGATGCGCCTTCCGGCATCATCGAGCGTCGTGAGCGTGACTATTCCGGCCGGGTCGATCGATTGATAAGGCTCGCCGCGGTTGTTGTAAAACGTCAGCGTCACCAGCACCGTGGCGGAGCTGGCCGGCGCAACGTCGGGGCGGGTGAGCGTGACATCGCCGTTGGTGCCGTAATCGGCCGTCGCTTGGGGCCGGCCGATTGGATCGGGGTACGTCGCCGCGTAGGTGACGCGCGCTTGTGGCTGCGCGCCGCCGGGCGCACTAAGCGCGCCCGTGCCGGTGGCGTTGTGAAAGCGCTGGCGTGTGGTGGTTTGAATGACGTTGCTGGCGTCGTCATAGGCCAGTTCAACCTGCTCCATGATCGTGTCGTTGGCGACGCTCGTGGCTTCGTTATAGTCGATCGTGCCCAGGAAATAGCCAATGTATTGCACGGTTTGCCGCCCGGCGCCGTCGTACACCGATTTAACGAACGCATTTGAGCCGGCAGGCAAACTCAGGATGACGTTGCCCGAAGGGTCGAACCATTTGTTGCTCACCAGACTGTTGCCGCCAGTGCCGGTGTTGGGATCGACGCCGTAGACGATCGTTTGATAAACCTGGCCACGATCATCGAAGAGCGTTTGGCTGCGGCTGATGAGGTTGTTCGTGGCCTGCGAATAGCGATCGACCTGCGTGACGCGGTTCATGGTGTCGAACGTGTTGATCTGATACCAGTCCTGAGCGGCGGTGATCCGTATCTGCCGGTTGCGCCAGTCGTAACCAAACGCGGTATCGCGGTTATTGGCCGAATCGCCGTCGACGGGTTTGGCTTCGAGCGTGAGGTTGCCGTCGCCGCCCGACGCGCCGCCATCGTATTGATTTGTAACCACGGCCAGCATGTTATTGCCCGGCGCGCCGCCGCCGGTAGGATCATTGTCGGTCGCCCCAGTGTCGTTCGTGCCCACCCATAGTGAAAGCACGAGGTTTCGCGGATCATAGACCGAGCGCGTGATCGTTTTGCCGCCGTTCAGCACGCGATTTCGCCGACCCATGCCGTCGTAGGCCACATTGGTTTGGTTGTAATTCGTTCCTTCGGCGCCGCTTCCGCTCGTTGGAATCGCGAAGTAAACCAGCGTTGCGGTCAACTGCCCGCTCGTTTCGTCGTATTGATTGCTCGTCCAGCGGCAATAGCTCGACTGCGCGAAACTGTCGCTCGACACGAGCGGCCCGTCGGTGTAACCGCGGATGGCCGCAATCTGGTCTGTTACCTGGCCGTCATCATCATACCGCGTGATGGCGACGGGGTTAATGAGCGTGAAGGTGTAATTTGGCGAATTGCCGGCGGCGTGGCCTTGCCCGACCCAGACCTCGCTGGCGGCGCCGCTCTCGGCCGAATCCTGATAAATCGTCCAGGTCGCCGTGCGGACAGCGGCGGCCACGCCGTTCAGGCTGATCGTGTGCGACGGGCCGAGCCGCTCGATCTCGCGGCCGAGGCTGTCGACCGTGAAATCGATAATCAGATTCAGGCCGCCGCCGACGGGCGTGGTCCAGCCGGCGGGCGGCGTCGGTTGGCCGGGCGTGCTGGTGTTAAAATCGTCGATCCGCCGCAATAGTCCGCCCGTCACGGGGTCGAAACTCTGGTACATGATGAAGCCGCGCGGCCCCATCTCCCAAACCAAATTACCGAGTTGGTCGAGGTATTCCTTCCGCGTGGCGGCGACGCCCGATCCGTTCTGAGCCGCCGAGACAACCGGGTAGGTCGTGGTGCGCTGCTGAACGGCGACCGTGCCGGCGTAGAAGGTGTAGGCGTAGGCGGTCTGCACCGCGCCTGTGCCGTCGTCGTTTCGGTAGTCGATTTCCAGCGTCACCGGACAAACGGTCGCGCCCGCGGCCGATTGCGAACCGTATTGGTATTGCCGCAGCATGATCGGCACGCCATTCGATCCTTGCTGGACGAACGCCGCCTGCATGTATCCGGCCGGCCCGGATACGGACGAGCTGGAGGAGCTTGAACTCGACGACAAGCCGGCGAACCAGTTGAAGGTTTCAATCAGGCCGCTGGCGGCGTTGAACACGATGCCCAGGTCGGGCCGCGTGTCGTCAAAGCCGGCGACGGCCGAGGGATGCGCGTGGAGCACAAGGTTGGCGTCTTCATCGAACTGCTGCACGTCGTTCCACGAGTCCGCGCCGGAGACGAGATTATCCAACAGCACTTGCCCGATTTGGTTGGTGTAGACGGTTCGCAGGCTGCCATCGGGCCGCGTCTCCACGGTCTTCATCGCCCAGACGTCAAACGAGCTTGCCGGCGGCAGATTTGGGCCGCCGGAGGAACTGCTCGATGAAGACGAGCTGCTTGAGGATGAAGCCGGCCAGGCCGGCGCCGCTGTGTAGGCAAAGGCATAGGTATACTTGCCGCCGTCGGTCGATTCTTTGGTGACGCGCCGGTCGCCGTCGTATTCGAGGTAAAGGTCGGCATACTGCGCGAGCACGGGGTCGGTAGCGGTGGTCGGGTCAAGTCCCGCGGCGTTCATCCGCGTGTAGGTGGCCGGGTTGACGACGAATTTCAGCAGATGCGACGCCGACGGCGCGCCGGAGCTTGACGAGCTTGACGACGAACTACCCGGCGGCCAGTAGCGATAGTAATAGTTCTTGGTCGTTTGCCATAAGCCGGTCGTGGAATTCCAGGCTTGGATGGCGACCGTTTGGAGATCTCCAGAGGAGCCGTTCGGCCCGTCGCTCGTATAATAAGCGTAGAGCGCCTGCCGCACGTTGGTCATCGCGCCGCCGATGAGCCGCTGGAGCAAAACGCCCGTCAGGTCGAAGCCGTAGGTGTAGATGATTCGTTCCGTCAGGCCCGACGAGGGCACGATGCGCTGGGTCTGCGTAATGTTTTGATCGGAGTATTGCGTGGCGGAAATCGCCTCGCCGCCGACGGCCGAATAGCTCTTGAACATCCCCTGCGGGTTGGCCGTCTGCACGAAATCCTGAAACGTCGTGACGTTGCCCAACTTGCTCGTCAGGACGTACTGGTTGTTGCCGGGATCGTAAACGAGTGTGTCGAGAATGCCGTACCGCCCGACGTATTGCGTGCCGACCAGATCGAACCAGAGCGGCGACTTCGACGTTCTCACGGCCACCAGCGTTTGCGGCGGGGCCGCGCTGGAGGAACTCGAAGAGCTGCTCGACGACGAGCTTGAGCTGGACGACGGCAAGCCTTCGGCCACAAGATAAGGCCACTCGCGCACCAGCCAGTTGTAGCCGTTGCCGAAGTCGTAATCGAACTCCATTTGATTGCTGTACTTGCGCGTGTGCCCCCAGGCGGTGCCGCCTCCGCCCGCGTTGAGGTCGTCGACCGCGATTTGAATCTCGCCATTGAAGAACCGAACCGGCCCTTCGCTGTTTTCGGAGTTGACCGGGCAGGTATCACCGCTGACCACGAACGTCTGGTTGCACTCGCAGCATTCCTTGGTCTTGCTGGGAACCGGCTTGGGCGGGACCGGCCCGCCGCTGCTTCCCTCTGGCGGCGGGGGCGGTTGTTCGGCCGGTTGGGGCGCGGGAGGCGCGGCGGTGGGCGGTTCGGCTGCGGCGGGCTGCCTGTTCGCGACGGCCGGCAGCGCTTCAAGCGCAGGCTGAGGTTCGGCCGGCGGCTGCGCCTGTGGCGGAGCGGCGGCGGGAACAAAGACCGGCGCTGCCGGCGTGGCGAGTAGCGGCCATTTCAGACCGAAGTGAGCCGCCAGCCAAAACTCATCGCGCTTCCGTCTCGCCGACAGGTATGAGCGCTCCTGCTCGGCGCTGGCGCGGCCCGTCTCGAACAGCGACCAGACATGCGCCCACAGCCCTTCAGGCCGCTCGGGCAGGTCATTTGGGTTTCGCCGACGGCATTGCTCGACCCAATAATTCCATGTTCCCGGCGCGAAGTTTTTGTAGGTCGAGCGAAGCTGATTGACGATCAGGGTTTCCACTGGAACGTCGTAACTATCAAACCGATCTCGAAAGCGATGGCCGATGGTCGATGCCGGGTCGTGCAGAACGCTATGGCCGGCGAACCAACACTTGAGTCCCAGGTCGATGTCCTCAGCGCCCCAAAACCGCATTTGCGGGTCGAAGCCCCAGAGCCTATCGTACAGCCAGCGGCTGACGGCGAAGGCGCAGCCGACTAACGCGGGTGACTCATAAAACTGCTTTTGGCCGCGGCGGATGCGCGGCATCGCTTCAAGCCGGAGCCAATCCGTGGCGAAGGTTTCCAGATCAATCCGCCAGCCGTGACCGACCTGGGCCGTGTCGTTGTGCCAGCGGGCGATGTCGAGCTTGGGCATGCGCGGCGTGACGATCGCCTCGCCCTCAAGCTCCTCGACGTCTTCCACCAATCGGCCGACGGCCCCGTATTCGGGCTTGGTGTGGGCATCGAGAAAAACCAGCACGTCGCCGCGCGCGTTTCGCGCGCCGAGCGATTTCGTGGCGGCCACGCCTTGGCGCTTATCGTGACAGACGACGATGACTCGCGGGAAGCGGCGGAGCAACTCCTCCGCCGAACGGTCGGTCGAGCCATCGTCGGCGACGACGATCTCGCAGTCGAGGCCGGCGGTGGTCTCAACGCACGACTCAACCGTCTTCCAAAGACGGTCGCCTTCTTCAAAGGTCGCGATGATGATGCTGGCGCGCATCAGAAACCCCTGTTTGCTTCGCTGTGACGAGATCGCCTGATCGGCGAGGGATAGGGGAATGATACCCGCTTTCGCGTGGGGCCGCAATACCGCCTTTTTTGGAGTACGGTATTTCGTTTTCCTTTACCTTCTGTCCGCGCGTGGGCGCCGGCACTCCGTTAAAAAGGCGACAAGGATTTATTGACGCGCATGGAAAGGTCACGCATAATCCGGCGAGCCGCGAGCTTTGGTTGACTCGCCCTGACCTCTTTTTTTAACCCCCACCGCGCCCACCGCGGTTTTTTGGTTCGTACTTGTTTGGCAATGATCGCGATTGAACAAGTGTGGCGCGGAGCGAAGCTGGACTTGGATGGCGCGGCCGACCGGCTGTATGAACGCCCTCCCACGGTCGGAGCGGTGGTGGGAACCTACGCGGCGGTTCCGTACGTCCACTTGCAGTTGGAGGCGCGGCGGCGATTCTTTCCGCACGTGCCAATGCTCGTGCATGACGATGGCAGCCATGTTCGCGATGCGCTCTGCGACCTGTGCGACCGCTATGGCGCCGATTTCGAGAGCAATTCGCGGCGGCTGCCGCATCATTTGGGCGACCTAAGTGCGTTCGTCGGCGGACTGAAGTGGGCCCAGTGCCGGCAGGTTGACCTTTTGCTCAAAGTGTCGCGGAGGTGGGTGTTCCTTCTCGACTGGACCGAAGACCTGCGCGGCCTGGCCGTGGAAAGCCAGCACGCCACGTTTTCCAATTACACACGGAGCTATGCGTTTGGTTTCCGAACCGAGTGCGTGGCCCTCGCCGTGCGGCTTTGGGCGGTGCCGGCGTTCCTGCGCGACGCCATTGAGAAGATCAACGCGGGCCGCCATGTGTTTGTAGAGAATTACATTCACCTGCACGCCATCCGCCTGCACGAACACGCCTGCGCGGAGGCGTCGCGTTGGACGAGCGAGCATCCGGTTCCCGATGAGCGGCGCGGCTACGCCGCGTGGCCCTTGATGGGCACCGATCGCATTGAACGCAATCCCTCGGGCAAATATTTGTGGCACGATTCCCATTCGCCGCGGCGCTATGCCGATCAGGCCGCCGCCTGGGGGTTGCCCTACGGTGAGGCCGACTTCGCCGATCCCAATCAGGGCGCCGGCCTGGGGCCGGAGAATGCCCGGTAATAAGACCGACTCAATGAAACATGAATTACCCCCGCCAACCCGTTTATTCATCAGAAACGCCGCGAGTGACGCCGCGCGCTCAGCCACCACGCGATGAAAAGCAATCGCATGGGCCACCGCGGCCGGCGGGCGTTGCGCCGACGGCCAATGCGGCGCCGCGAGCGATTCTTCCAAAGCTGCGCGACATCCGCACGCTCAATCTCATTTATCATATCTGGCCGGTCGCCACCAACGATCTTTGGCGTTGGAACATTACGCGGCTTTTGCCGCGTATCAACGTCTTCAACGGAAAGCGCATCATCGCCATCGCCACCGATGAAGAAACCGTTTCAGCCGATGAAGTCGTGTCTGAACTTGAGGGACACAACATCACGTTCATCACGATGGCCAACGACGCGCGCCTGCGCGAAGGAACGACCTTTTTGCCGCTGCTTGACGCCGTGCATACGGTTGATCCAAGCGAGGCCACGTTTTACGGCCATGCCAAGGGCGTGTCGCGCGCCAAGTCGGTGCATGCGGTCGAAAAAGCGTGGGCCGAGTGCATGTATCACCATTGTCTTGACTTTCCTGACCGCGCGAAGGACGCGCTGGCGCGCAAGGCGATGTACGGCGTTTCGTTTCCGATCGAAAAAGCCTGGATCTATCCGGGCACGTTCTGGTGGTTTCACAACGCCAGCCTGTTCGCCCGCGACGACTGGCGAACGCTTGAGAACCACGTCACGCGTGAAGGCGTCGGCTGGTCGGTCGAAGCTTTTCCCAACCGCTTTTTCTCCGACGATTGCGAGCGCGTTTATCCGCCCGAACTGGTCTATCCGCCGGATCGCAAATTCGGTCTTTACGACGATCGCATCTGGAATGCCGACGTGCGCGTTCCCTCGCTCAACGAGCGGGCGAAATGGCGCTGGGGGCATGCCATCGAACGCGAATGGCTGACTTGGGGCAAGATTCTTTCGGGCGACTCGATCGTGGAAGCGGTGCGACGGCACGCAACGCTTGAGGGCGCGCGAATTATGGAAATCGGCCCGGGCTATGGACGTTTCTTTGAAGCGCTCAAGAACCAACGGCTCGGTTTCGGGAGTTATACGGGCGTGGATCTTTCGCCTCAGCGCTCGCGCGAATTGCGGCGGAGCCATCCTGAAGGGCGATTCGTCTGGGGCGACATCGAGAGCTTTCGCGACATTGAGCCGCTGGGGCCGTGCGATTTGATCGTGGCCACGTTGGTTTTCAAGCGGCTTTGCCCGACGTTTCAATTGGCGGCGACCAATTGCCGCTGGCTGCTGGCGCCGGGAGGCAAGCTGATTTTCGACGTGCCCGAAACGGGCGTCGATTGGCCGGCGACCGAAGAGGCGCAAACCGGCTCGTTTGAAAAAGGTTGGGGCTACGGGGCGTTTTCAAAATCGTATCGCCGCGAAGAAGCGCGGGAGTTGCTGGAGGCGGCGGGCTTCGCCGACGTGCGCTTCGATTCGATCGTGCATGACGGCGACAAACGCCGTCTGTTGGTGATCGCCACGCGAGGATGAACCCATGAGCTTGGACGACATCGCCACCGAGCGCTGGCGCACACACACCAGCGCCGAGGGGCTAACCTGGGGCATGGTGCTGGACGGCGCGGCGCTCGTCGAGGCAATTGAAAAGCACGCTCGCCTGGCCGGGGTGGCGGTACTGGAAATCGGCCCCGGCTACGGCCGGCTTTTGCGGTCGCTCGTCGATTCATCCGTCCCGTTCGCGAGCTATGCCGCGCTCGACATATCGGAGCATTGGGTGCGCGAACTTACGAAGGAGTTTCACAGCCACCGCAACATTTCGTTTATGTGCGCGCCGGTTACCGAGGCGAACACTAAATTCGCAGGCCGGCAGTTCGACTTGATTGTTTCGATGTTGACTTGGAAACACTTCCATCCTGATTTCGCCGCGGCCGCGCGCGCTTGTCGTTCGCTGCTCGCCACGGACGGCCGTTTGATATTCGACCTGCCTGAGACAGATGTCGCCTGGCCCGCGCCGACGAATGTGGCGAGCGGAACCTTTGAGGAAACCGGGGCCTTCACGCGCACCTACACGCGGCATGAGGTGCAATCGTTGCTCGGCGAGGCCGGCTTGACCGTCGTGATGTTTGATGAAATCGCGCATGCGCCTGATAAGCGGCGTTTGCTCGTCGTCGCGCGGCGGGCCGCCGGCCCGTCTTGAAACGAAAGACGGCGCGGCGAGCCGCCCCACGATACGCTGCCACGGCGAAATCCGAGTTTTCGGATAGCCTCTAATTCGCCGCGGCGGGGTCAAGAAACAAGTCGCCCTCGGCGAGCGACGAGCCGCGCCGCCCGCCGTCATCGTGGCCATCCCGGTTCACACTGTATAGCAGGTAGTCGGGTGACACGACTTTGTAAATCAACGGCTTCCCGCTGAACGGATCTTCCGGCACGCGATGGAGATAATCTGGGACAAGATTCTCCAATTTTCCGGGCGGACAACCGCGCTCGGCTTGGTACAGACCGATTGCCAAATGGCAAACGAGCAACCTGATCATGGCAGAACGTGTGTGGTCGCTTTGTTCGAGACGTTGAAAGCCCGCCTCCGGACTGAAATCCTCCGAAAGAGCGAACGGGATTCGCGACACCCAACCAAGGGTTTTATCGATTACGGCATACTCGCGGTCGCGCAGCTTGACGAGTGGCTCCCAGGCGGCGTCATTGGTCTGTAAGGCCACGATCAACGCGCGCCGCTCGTTGAGCGGTAGCTCGTCGCGGATCCGCCCTAGACCCTCAACTCCCAAACCGGTAATGGCGGTTCCGACCAGCCGGTCAGCGATAAATCCGCCTCGGGCGGCGACCAGGCCAAGCTCAACAATGTCCAAATACGTTTTTTGCACGTCGCTTGTCTTGGCCGCCAACTGCTGTCGTGCCGCCTCGGCATACAGATCGCGGGACAACTGTCTCAGCGATTGGATGGGAGAGAGATTATGGTATCCGAGAGCATATTGGATGGGTACGCCGCTCGGGTGGCGCAATGCCGCATGCAGTCGTGCGAACTGCTCGCTACGATGCTGCTCGATCCATGCTTCCGGATCGCCGGCCACGCCACCGGCGGAGCGTGGCGGCGGAGCGGCCAGAGACGCGGCAATTCGCAGGACTTCGTCGTAGCCGTTTGGCTCAGGAAGCGGCTCGACGGGAATTGGCGCGTCTTGCAGCATGTCGTAATAAGCCGCCAGCGGTAAAAGCACCATCGGCAGCGAGAGAACGCCGATCGCGACTTTCGCAAGCGCCGCACGGAATGGCGGCGAGCGTTGGTGCCTGTTTTCCGTGGCCCGTTGCGAAGCAATACCATGCGACACCGTAATAAGACCCGCCCGCCGCGCCAGGCAAATCCAAGTTGCGACGAGAAGACCCACAGTCAGAGTCGTGTACCACCAGGCAACGCCAATGCCCGCCGCGACGACACACAAGACCACAAAACGCATCGCCCGCCTCCCGCGAGACATCGCGGCCCAGGCACCGACGAGGGTGGCCAGGCCGAAGGGACAGCCGGCGATGGCATAGTACCACCAAATTTGCCGTTCCGTCGTGGGCATGTAGGCCGCCAGGGCAAACACCGACGCGATCAACAACATGGCTCGAAGTAAGTCGCTCAGGGAAAATCGCAGCCAACGGTTGGCCGGCGGAGGCCCAGCTTCAGATACCGCCGCCGGCACGGCATGGAGCCGACGAACGACCGCGAGTGAGATGGCGATAACGAACGCTTGCGATACGGCCCCCACGGCAAGATCAAAGGCGGGAACCGGAATGAGGCAGGCAACAACCGCCGCGATAAGAAGGAAACGCGGCAACCAATGACATCGCCCCACGGCGGCCCAAACCACCGCCAGGCCGAACGACGCACCAGATACCGCGGCGAGCAGGTGAAAAATCAAGAAGTACGGCATTCGATGGCTTCGGCTGGCGTTCGTCAACGAGGGGAATTCAATTCATTATTGGGCTAACCGCCCGCGAATGGCAACGGATGCTGGTGGGGTCCGGCCGGCTTGATTAGCACGAAGCGCGGCCGAAGACGCAATCCGTTACCCACTCGATTGGCTCGCCGGGCTGAACCTGGCGACCGACCGGACTGTCAGCGCTCTCGACGTCGATCTTTCGACGTTATCGGCCGCGGGCGATTCCGTGCTCGGCATTGGCGACCCGCTTTCGTTGGTGGTGCAGATCGAAACTAAAAACATTAAAGGAAAACCTTGCCAGGGTTGATTTACGCGAGTCGAGCACGTACTGGCTCATCCTTGAGGAGGGCATCGCTCAAGGCTTGGCGAACGGAAAGACGAAAGGAATGGAAATGTCCTCCACAAGGGTCTATGCTAACCCCGACGCGCGAGAATTCCAGTTCCATGAGGTGCAACAAGACTTCGTAAGAAGTCTGGCCATGACCGTGTTTACGGCCAGAACTCTCACGAGTTCTGCTATGCTTCAGTGCGCCGTCCATGCGAGGGCCGCTGAATTATCCGGGCTAGGCCCAGCGAACGCCGCGAGGGCCGGACGTGATGTGACCAATCGGCCAGGAGGCCAAACCGCCATCCGCGAGTTGCTGTCGAATACTGTCGGCGTAGTAGGGGCTGATGGCCAGCACCAGGCCCAGCCCCATGTTGAAAACACGGTCCATCTCCTCCGGGTCGATCTGCCCCAATTTTTGCAGCCAGCCAAACACCGCCGGCGCCGGCCAACTGCCACGCTCGATCACGGCTTGAACCTTGTCGGGCAAAATCCGTTCCAGGTTTTCATGCAGGCCGCCGCCGGTGATGTGCGCGATGCCGTGAACCACGCCTTTGACCTTGTAATTGCCGAGCACCCGCCTCAGCGGGCGAACGTAAATCCGCGTCGGTTCCAGCAACGCCTGGCCAACGGTGGTTCCCAACTCGTCAACCAACGTATCGACCGACAGCCCCGCCATCTCAAACACCACTTTGCGCACCAGGCTGAAGCCGTTCGAGTGCAGGCCGCTGGAGGCCACGCCCAGCAACACGTCACCGGGGGCGATCGCGCGGCCGTCGATCACGCGCCGCCGCTCGACCACGCCCACGCAAAAGCCGGCCAGATCATAATCGCCATGCGCGTAAATGTCGGGCATGATGGCCGTTTCTCCCCCCAAGAGCGCACAATCGCCCTCAATGCAACCGGCGGAAATGCCCTCGACGATTTGTTCCAAGAGCGCGGGATCGTCGTGCGACATGGCCACGTAATCGAGAAAAAACAGCGGCTCGGCGCCGCAACATAAGGCGTCGTTCACGCTCATCGCCACCAGGTCGATACCCACCGTGTTGTGGCTGCCCGCCAGTTGGGCCACTTTCAGCTTGGTGCCGACGCCATCCGTGCAGGAAACCAACACCGGATCGACATAATGCCGGGCAAACAGCGGACTGGCGAAATCGAGTTGAAACAGGCCGGCAAAGCCGCCTTCCAGCGGCAGCACGCGCGGACTGTGCGTGCGCGTCAACAGCCGCGGTAATCGTGCCATGCTCTGGCGGTAGACGTCGAGATCGACGCCCGCATCCTTATAAGTCGCTTTTCCCACATGTCTGCCTTGGATGGAACTCGTTTTTTGGCCGCCACGGCCAGTAGCACAGAATAAGGCACCCGACGGCAGTCTGCCAAGCGGCAATGCTCTTGTGGCAAACGCTCAAGCGCCCTAAACTTGCCGCCGATTGTGTTCCGTCGCGGAGA
This sequence comes from Pirellulales bacterium, assembly GCA_036379555.1. GTDB lineage: Bacteria > Planctomycetota > Planctomycetia > Pirellulales > JAICIG01 > DASSFG01. The sequence continues at coordinate 13,809 of DASVGM010000002.1, forward strand.
TTTTGGAGCGTCTTTCGCAATACGAAACCGTTTGCCTTTGTCATGATGTCTGTGTCGATTCTCGAAGCCGAGCCCCAGCTTGCGGCGCGGCCCGATCAAGACGACGTTCTCCTTGAGGCTGAGAAACGTGCGTTCCATACCGATATGCCTCGCTTGCCGATCGCGCTCGACCGGGGCCGCGTGGCCCGCGCGTGGCTGCCCCCCAATGCGCGTCTGCTCGATATTGGCTGCAGTTCCGGCATGCACGTCAGGCACCTGGCGCGCAAGGCGCAATACGTGGCAGCCGTGGACGTCGATCGCGTGGCCCTGGAGGTGGCGCGGCGCAAAATCAGAAGCAGCCGCGTCAATTTTTTCCAATACGACGGCGCGCAACTTCCCTTCGCCGACGAAAGCTTCGACGCCGTTTCCACGCTGGACGTGCTCGAACACGTCGCCGATCGCGAAGCGTTGGTGTGCGAAGTGCTGCGCGTCTTGCGGCCGGGCGGCGTCTGGACCGTCACCGTGCCTTATCGCGGGCCGCTGACGCGTTTCAGTCCTGAGAACATGTCCGCCGATTTCCCGCGGTTGTTCGCCTGGCTCCGGGCATGGACTAGGCCGCAGCCGTGGATTACCGGGCACAACGCGACCGGTCGCCGGCACCATCATTTTTCCATCTCGGACATGCGGAACCTGATCGCCGGCCGCATGACGACCGAGCGTGTCACGCGCCGGGGTTCTTTGCCATACGCACTTTTTTACCTGGGGCTTTGCTTTCGGCCGCGCCGGTTGGCCCGCCTCTGGACAATGGCGTGCGGCGCCGCCATGGCCGCCGACTATCAGATTGCCTACGGGCCGTTCGCCTATAATTTAGCCATGCAATTTCGCAAGCCCGTGGCGGCGCCGCTGGCCGAGTTGCTGGAAGCGAACGCCGACGGCGAGGAGCAAGTCTCACTACAATGGTCGCGGCGGGCGGCGTAACGCCCGGTCACGGCATTGGATAAACCAACGGCGGCGTCCTTCCTTCCAGGACGTCGATGGCATGCTTCAGGGAATACTGCGGCGGATACTTTCCCCCTTTCTGATCGGCGGCAGGCGCAAAGGCGCGTTTCATGATCGCCAGCGACGGACGGGCCAACTCGCCCAACCGGTCAAACACGTTGGCCGTTTGCATTACGACACCGGGTGAGTGGCCCAACTGAACCAGGCGTTCCAGCGCGGGCAAGGCCAACTCAGGTTTGCCAAGACGGGCCAGCGCTTCGGCCACGGCCACCGATACCGCGCCCGATTCATCATCCAAATGGCGGCGCAGCGCGCCTTCGGCAGCCGCGGCCTGTGTGCCCAAGATCGTGCAGCCTTGCGCGGCCCACCAGCGAACCGGCTCGCTCTCGTCGTCGATCGACGCAATCAGCTTAGGGAGGTCCGCCGGATTGCCGTCCGAGGCGAGCGTCGCCAGGTCGAACACGCGCTCCACCGGCCATGCGCCCGCCGCTTGCGACGCCTCATACCCTTCCAGCGGCGAGCCTTCCGGCAGGAAACCGTTGTCGCTGGTTTCGAGCACGTGCCGCTTTAGCGCCGCGCGCATCCGCGCGATGATTTCACGGTGCTCCGGCGAGGCGGCCAGATTATGCACGTTGTCGCGATCGTCGTCCAAGTCGTAAAGTTCCTCTGCCGGCTTATGGCCCCAGAACTGCGCGGTGGCCGGCGTGAGCTTGCCCTCCGCGGCCACTCGCGCCCACGATTGATAACCACGCGCCCGCATTTGGTATTCCAGCGGCTGCACGTAGGGCAGATCGGGCCGGTAATTGCGAATGTACAGCCAACGTGAATCCATCACCGAGCGCATCATGTCGTAGAGCGAGTCCATGCGGTCGCGCGTGCAAAAGACAAACTCGTTCGGCGCCGCTCGTTTTGCACCGGCAAACGCGCGACCGTGCATATAATCGGGAATCGCCACGCCCGCCAGCGAGAGCATCGTCGGCGCGAAATCGACGAAGTGAACCGGTTGCTTGAGACGCGAACCGGGCCCAACGGGCGACAGATGTCGCCATTTCGGCGGAAAGTAAACAATCAGCGGTATATGCGTGCCGCTTGCTTGAAGAAAGCGCTTGCTGCGCGGCAGCACGCCGCCGTTGTCGCCGTAATAGAACACGATGGTGTCGTCCGCCAGCCCGGCATCGGCCAGATCCTTGAGCTTCGCCGCGATCTGCCCGTCGACCAGCCGCAAGCGGTTGTACTGCCGCGCCCAATCGGCCCGCATTTCAGGCGTGTCGGGCTGATAGGGCGGAATCCTCACGGCCGCCGGATCCAGCGACGGAAAATCGAGCGGCAGTTCTTTTTCGGGAAAGAGACAGCTTTCGTGGCAGACTTCGTGATTGAAAACGCTGAAGAACGGTTGGCCCGGCGCGCGATGTCGCCAGTGGGCGTTTTTTCCCGATTCGTTCCAGGCCTCTTGGATGTTGATCGGCGCGTTGTAATCGGTTTTGGCGTTGTTTGAGGTGAAATAACCGGCCGATCGCAGGTAGGCGGGAAAACCTTTGAGCCAGGCGGGAATCTTGCCTTGTGCCCGCATGTGCTGCGCCGGGCCGCAGGTGGTCGGATAGATGCCGCTGATGAGCGTGAATCGCGAGGGCGCGCAGACCGGCATGGTAAAGCAGCGTTCAAACAGCACGCCTTCGCCGGCGAGCTTGTCGAGTGTCGGCGTTTGCCGCTGCGGATCGCCATAGCAGCCCAGCAGGCAATCCGTATCCTCACTGACGACACAGAGGATATTCGGCCGTTCGGCCGTCGCGGCATCGGCCGCGGGCGATGTGACGGTGGCGAGGGTGAGGATGGTTAGCAGAGCGGATGTTTGTTTCATGGGTCACTCGCGGCGAACCGATATCCCGATTAGTGTAAATCAGTGTGAATGAGTGTTCCGAAGTCTGCAACCCTTCAAGCCGGATCGATTTCCTACTCTCGCTTCACGAAATCGGGCCGGACTCGGAAACAGGCCCGACCGTCCGCCCATTTCAACACCTCGGGTGATTTGGTCGCCGCGCTGCAAAGGCGGCTGGGGTGCGGAACGATGCCCACTCGGCTAAGGTCGAGCCGGTCTGAACCCCAGCAAGTTTGAATGGTGATATCAGGATGGGAATGAAAGCCGCAACACCCTCCGGTTCCGCGGTGGCGTCGGTCGCATTGGGCGGCGCACGCCACCGCGGAACGGAAAAAACGCGTTCGCAGTGTCGTTCTAGCTTGTCAGTCGTCGCAACACCAGGGCGAGCCCTAATGTCACGAGATGAAGCGACAACCTGACATTCAGCGAAGGTAGTGGAAGATGCCCTCGGCTTGCCCGAGGGAGTTTTCCCGTTGGCCGTCTACAAACGCGGCTTTCCCTACCCTCCGGATTTTGCCCCGCTTGGCCGCCGAAGGCAGCCAAGCGGGGCAAAATCGGGAAAAGGGGCGCGGGCAACGCCCGATTGTAGACAGCCAACGGGAATCTCCACCCGGCAAGCGGGTGGCATCAGAGCTTAATCTCGTGACATTAGGGGCGAACCTGGCGGAAGCGGGAACTCGCCCGCGAATCAAAAGCTGCGATGGCAGCAAGTTGCTGAAGTCTCCAAAACCGTGGGGATGTCGGAGATTCGCGTTACTATCGAACCGGCCAAACCGTGCCGCGGGGCCGCCGCAAAAGATAACACCATAGCCCGATCGCGCTGAGCAACATCAACACGCTCGCGTTTTGCGAAATCGTCATGCCGGTGCCGAAAACGCTCGCTTCGTCCACACGCGTGCATTCCTGCAAAAATCGCGAGATCGGATGAATCGTAATCATCATGGCGAACACTTCGCCATCGTGGCGGCGATAAGGATAGTAGGCCAATAGTAAGAGACACATCAACAAGCCGTCGATCGCCGCATAAAGTTGCGCCGGATGGATCGGCAGCGTACGTTCAGGAACCCAATCAACCGTCCAACTCGCGGGCAGCGACTCAAACGAGGCATCCGTGACAAAAACGGTCACCTTGTCGCCCGGATGACGCGCCTGCGAAAGCGTGAAGGCGGCATCGTCGAGAGTTGGCGTGGCGTAGTCGAGGTCGTTAATTACAATTCGTTTCAACCGCTGTCCGGCATGCAAGCCGGCACGAGCCGCCGCCGAATCAGGCAGCACCGATTGAATGACGGGGCGGTGCCGCTCGTCGGCCTTCAGCACCAGCCCAAAGAGCGGCAATTTTCCGTCTTCGACTTGCGCCAGATAGGCGGGACTGCCGGGCGGAAAGCGGACGGCCCAAGGCTCATCGCAAAGGCCGCCGAAGCAGCAGCCATTGAGAAAACAGCCCACGCGACCGCACGCCAGACCCAGCATGACGCTGGGCGAAACGAGATCGGCCAAGGCCAACCCCGGCAAGCGGTATTTGCGCACGAACAGGAGCAGAGCCAAGCCCGCGCCGCCGGCGGAGCCGAAGACCACCAGCCCGCCCTTGGTGAAATTGACGATCTCTTTAATGGTGTCCAGCCACGTCGGCTGCCGGTATTGGTGCCAATATTCAATGACATAAAACGCCCTCGCGCCGACAATGCCGCCGATGACCATCCAAAAGGCGAGCGCCTGAATCATATCGGGATTCAGACCCATGCGGCGGGCGCGGTACATGGCCAAACCGACGCCCGACATCAGCCCCATGAGCAACATCACGCCATAGCCGCGAATCGGCAGTCCGCCGTTTTCGGCGAGCCTGGGCAGCAGCAACGCCACGATCGCGCCCACGATGGCCACGGTGGGCAGATAACCTCGCAACGCCGCCGGCCATCCCTGCTGCCGCGCGGCCCAAGCGATGGCGGCGGCCGACGCCACCGCCCAGAGCAGCAAGAGCCAGGTCAGCGGCAAGTGGAAGAGGGTTTGCAGCATTGGGGGAGGGTTCAGGGTTCGGGGTTCAGGGTTCAGATGAGGGATGAGGGATGAGGGATGAACCGTAGCCGACTTCGTGCGAAGTCGAACCGTGACGTTGAAGATGCCCTCGGCTTGCCCGAGGGAGTTTTCACGTTGGCCGTCTACACCGGGCATTTGCCACCAATCCCTTCTCCGATTTTCCGCTGCTTGGCCGCCTTTGGCGGCCAAGCAGCGGAAAATCGGAGGATTGGGAAAGCCGGCGGTGTAGACGGCCAACGTGATTCTCCACCCGACAAGCGGGTGGCATCAACGGTCCAACGCCGCCACGACGAAACGAAGAAACAACTGTCAACCCTTCATGTTGCGATTTGAGACGGCGCCAATTCCACTACAAATTATCACGCGTTCTCCAAGGCCGGTGCGCAACGCGGGTTAGCGGGGCGAACCACCCTCACCCCAGCCCTCTCCCGGAGGGTGAGGGAGCACGCGCAAGCGGATGCGTTCTTTCCATTCTCCACTTTCATCCCTTATCCCTCATCCTTCATCTCTCATCTCTCATCCTTCATCTCTCATCCCCCAAAAACACATTGTCAATCAGCCGCGTTTTGCCAACCCGTGCGGCGACGGCGGCGACCGCCGGACGGTCGATCTGCGCTAGCTCCGCCAGCGTGTCGCGGTCGGCGAGCGCCATGTATTCAATGGCCACGTCGGGAGTTTCGGCAAAACTGGACCGCATCGCTTGTCGGACGGCATCGGCACTGGTTTGACCGCCTTTTACCAACTCCTGGGCACGCTTCAAAGAGCGATAAAGCACCGTGGCTTGCCGCCGCTCGTTGCCGGTGAGATAGGCGTTGCGACTGCTCATCGCCAGGCCGTCAGGCTCGCGAATCGTCGGACAAACGCGGATCTCAATGGGTAGATCAAGATCGGCCGTCATCCGCCGTACGACCAGCGTCTGCTGATAGTCTTTTTGCCCGAAATATGCGCGGTCGGGCGCGACCATATTGAAGAGCTTGAGCACAACCGTCGCCACACCTTGAAAATGGCCGGGACGAGCGGCCCCCTCAAGCGGTTCGGCCACGCCGCCGACCGTAACGAACGTGGCATGTTCGGGCCGGTAGACTTCGCTTCGGTCGGGCACGAACACCAGGTCGGCGCCGGCGGCGTCGAGAGCTTTCAGATCGGCCTCAAGCGTGCGCGGGTAGCGCTCAAAATCTTCGTGTGGCCCGAATTGAGTCGGGTTCACAAAGATGGTCGCCGTCACAAAGTCGCCGGCGGCGCGCGCGGCCTCGACGAGGCTCACGTGGCCGGCATGCAGCGCACCCATCGTGGGCGCCAGACCGATCGTGCGCCCGGCTTGCCGCGCCCTCCTGATGGCGGTTCGCAGTTCGTGTTTTTCCTTAACTACTAGCACGAGTTTCCATGATCGCTAACAATTCAGCCACCGCGCCCGGCCAGTCGCCGCTCGACAGCCAGATCACCGGTGGGTTGCCATGCTGGCTGACCAATCGCCACAGCGCCTGGCGAAGCCGGTCAGGTGAGTCATCGCCGTTAATACTCTCGGACTGCGGACAACCGCTTGCTCCACCTAAATCGATCGCCGCGATGAAGCGGGGAGCAAGCGTTGTTTGTCCGGCGGCCGCTAACGCCGTCGCGACTTGCGAACACGACGCTTCGCCCGCCAGCGCCTCGGCCCAAGCCAACGATTGCGGCAGCCAAAAATCACTGATCGTCCAGTTTGAGCCTATCTCAAAACCAGTTTCGAGGCTGTAACATGCCTTCGTGGGGCGACCCGCCGGGCCGTCCGACGCCAAAGACGGCCCGGCGGGCCGCCCCACAGCCGGGTTGTCGCACGAATCCTTTGCCTCGACGGCCAACGCTTGTGTCCGCCGGGCGAGCAATTCTATCCCTTCCGCCGCCCGCAGGCCAGCGCAATCGAGAAGCAACCGGCAGCCCGTTTGGCTCGCGACCTGCTGAGCCAACTGCGTCTTTCCTGAGCCGGGCGGACCAACCAAAGCGAGATAGCGGGGCGTGTCGTTGAGATGAACCAGCAATTGAGCCACGGTCTTGCCGGTGGCGGGGTGCGGCAAATCTCCGGCGATTTCCGCCGCCGGCTCAAGCACAAAGCGGCGATAGACCATGCGCGGGTGCGGCACGGTCAGGCGATCGGTGGCAATAATCTGATCATCGTAAACAAGCAGGTCGAGATCGAGCGTACGCGGCCCCCAACGAACATCGCGCCGCCGTCCGGCGAGCGTCTCGATCTGTTGAAGACGGTCGAGCAATTCGAGCGGCGGCAAGCTGGTTTCCACCAAGATCGCGCCGTTGAGAAACAGCCCTTGCCCGGCCGGCCCTCCCAGCGGCGCCGACGTGTGCCATCTGCTGCGCCGTAGCAATTGCGTCGCGGGCAATTCACCGATCGCCGCCACGGCCGCGTCGAGCGTCGCCGCGCGATCGCCCAGATTGGCGCCCAGTCCGATTAACGCGCGAGCCATGTTGCGTCTCACTTCGTTGGGCGCAGCACGTCGCGCAGGCCCGACGCGATCGGTCGCAGGCACGCCGTGGCGCCGGTTTCCACAAGCATCACGTACTGGAAATCGTCGGTGAAGACCAACGTGGCCGTCTGGTCGTCTTGACGAAATCGCAACATCGATCGCCAGCGTCTCGCGCCGGCCGCCGTGTCAGACCAATCAAAACTGTAATCGTGCAGCAGGCTGTTACGCAAATGAATGAAGCCCGGCCGCCGCGCGACATCTTGGCAACCGTGCTCGAAATAAGGCTCACCCGCGATTACCACTGAGTTTGAAGACGACTCGCCGGGCGATTGTTCAAGCTCGCAGAAGGCGACTTCGGGCGCGTACAAGATCAACCGGGCCGCGTTTCCGCCCCATAACGCCAACGGGCGGCGTTGCAAGCCGTGTTGATACCACCATCCGGCGCCCGCGCCCACCACGCCAATCGCCAGCACCGCCAGCAAGGCGTGTTTGCCTTCGATCATGCGCGGGGTCGTGTCGTTTGTCATGGGGCCGCCTCGATCGCTCCCGCGGAACGCAACTGCTCGATATGCTCGGCCGGATAGCCAAGCCATTCTTGCAAAACTTCGGCGGAATGCTGGCCCAAGTTCGGCGCGGCGACGGCTCGCCGCGGCGGTTCGTCGCGCCAATGCGCGGCCGAGCCAAGCAGGCGATACGACCGCCCTTGCGCATCGCCGGTTTCGAGCACCATCTGCCGCGCCGCCACTTGCGGCGAAGCCAACACTTCGTCCAAGGCCGATACCGGCGAGTGCGGCACCTCGGCCGCCGTCAGCAGCGCTTGCCACGCGCCGGTCGTGCGTGTCGCCAAGATTTTTTGCAAAACGGGAATCAAGTCTTCGCGGTTTTCCACACGGGCAGGGTTGGTGGTGAACCTCGTATCCTGAGCCAAATCGTCGCGCTCGATCGCGCGGCAAAAACGCCGCCACTGTCGATCCGCGCCGATCGCCAAAACCAGATGCCCGTCGGCGGTGGCGAAGGCTTCGTAGGGCACGATTTGCGGGTGCGCGTTGCCCCACCGCCGCGGACGCTCGCCGGTGAGCAACGCGCCTTGGGCCACGTTCACCAAACTGGCCAGCGTACAGTCCGCCAAGGCCAGGTCAAAGTGCGGGCCGTCGCGGCCCTTTCCGACCGCGTAAAGCCCCGCCAGAACACTCGCCGCGGAATAAAGGCCGGTGATGACGTCCGTGATCGCCACGCCCACTTTCATCGGCGCGCCGGACGCTTCGCCGGTGATCGACATGATGCCCGCGCTGGCTTGCATCATCAGATCGTAGCCGGGCACCGTCGCCAGCGGCCCCGTGCGGCCATAGCCCGAAATGGAGCAGATCACCAGTTTCGCGTTCAGGCGGCGGAGTCGTTCGGGTTGCAGACCGAGATGTTCCAGGGAGTCGGGCAAAAAATTCTCCACCAGCACATCGGCCGCTCGGATCAGATCATCGAGCACGGCTCGTCCGGCCGGGTGCGCCAGATCGAGGGCCAATGAGCGTTTGCCGCGGTTGCAGGAAATAAAATAGCCGCTTGGCCCGCCGTGCGACACGAAGGGCGGTCCCCATTGGCGCGTATCGTCGCCGCCGCCGGGCCGCTCCACCTTGACCACATCGGCGCCTAGATCGGCTAGAAGCTGCGTGCATACCGGCCCCGCCAGCACACGCGAAAGATCGAGCACTTTAAGGTCGGTGAGTGGGTATGTCATGCACAAACAGGATTTCGCCGCGGGGCCGCCAGAGCGCAATATAACAGATCGGCCGCGTCGAAATCAGTCAGTCTCGCGGGCGGCATAGCGGCGCACCAGGCCGTCGATCGTGAGCAGGGCGAATTCTCCGGGACGCTCGCCGCGGATCAGCCCGGTCAGCGGGCGGCCCGGCCCGGCCAGCAGCCCGCGCAGGACAACGCTGCGATTGCTGGTCGAATAGACGTGCAACTCGCGCTCGTTGGCCGCCACGAGTAGGCCGTCGAGCGTAAAGATCAACTCCGGCCGCTCCATGTCGGCGACGATGTTGACGACTTCGTGACCGTTCAAATCGTCCCAGATCACCGCGGCGCCGTGGTCTTCAAAGCCGGCGGCCAGCCTAAGCTGCAACACCAACGGCGCCGCCGCCAACTGCCGCACCCAGCCCTTGAGACCGGTTTCTTGAATTCGATCGTTTTTCAGCTTAATCAGAGAATGGCCGAGGCCGAGAAACAGTTCATCGCGGCGAGCCAGCATCACCGCCAGCCGTTCAGGCGGTTCTTCGCGCGGCTCGAGGCGCACACCCAACTCGCTTAGCGAGAGCTGCCGCGAGCTGAGTTGCAGGGCCTCGCCCTGAAACGCCGTCAACAGCAACTGACTGTCAATCGTCCAAGTAACGCCGAGGCTGCTGACGGCAACCGCCAAGGTTTCAGGCGTGAACCAGGCGGGCGTTCCTATTCCGATCTGCTGTTTGAAAGGCGATCCGCCGATGGAAGCCATCACCGTGACGTGCCCCCGCTCGTCGGCCGCCAAGAGAAGCGGCTGCCGTTCCGCCAACGGACGCTTCCAATCGGCCCGCTGTAATTCGCCTTGAAAGTCAGCCTCGACGACCGCCACGCCTTGCGCGGTGAACCCCGCCGCGAGGAAGCCATCGGGTAACGATACGAGCGTCCGATACGAAACATCGACCGGCAACCGAAAGCTGCCGGTTTCAACGATGGCGACTTGCCGCGGCGATGACCGGACGGGCGCCTTCGCGGGAACGGACGGTTTACGCAGACGCGCGAGCCACCGCGCGGCGTCACGCCCCAACAGTTCGTCTTGCGGCACAAGCGCACGGACGGCGCCCACCAGGGCTGCCGCTTCATCCTGATCGGCTTGCGGCAGACGACCGCCGGCCAGCACGCGCACGGCCTCCGCCGCCTCGTGCCGGGCCGTAACCTCGGGATAGCTCCGCGCCACATCGACCAAAACGCCGACCGAGCGGCCCAACTGCACGCGCAAGCCCGGTTCGGCGCGTAGTCGAGCGATCAGGGCCGCCGCCTGTTCGTGTCGCCCGTGACGGCCAAACAGCTTGAACAGTTCGCCCAGGCAGATGGCGGCTTTCCGCGTATCGGGCCAGGCTGCCGCCAGCAGTTTGATGGCTTCGTCAACGGCGGCCAGTTTTTCTTCCAGCAGCTTCGCCGCGCGCGGCCGGTCGCCCTGCGCCACAAAGCGGTCGGCGGCGCGGCGATACATGACGGCGGCCTCGTCGGGGCGATCGAGCCGCGTGAGTAGTTCAGCCGCTTTTTCAAACTGCTGTTGGTCACGGTAGATATCCAACGCCTCCTGCCAACTGCCACAGCGTTCGAGACAGCGAGCGGCATCGAGCGGGCGACCGAGCCGCTCGCGATAGAGCGCCGCCGCCTCGCGGTCGTGCCCGCCTTGTTCCAGAGCGCTGGCCGCGGCCGACAAGTCGCCCAGCAACTCGGCGAAGATATAGGCCGCCCGGCGATGGCGGCCGAGCCGCATTTCGCGATTGGCCAACTCGCGATAACGGCGCTCAAGCGCCTGGCGTTGCTGCTGTTCGATCTCCCACGGATCGGCCGCCCTACCGCCGCCCAGGCGATCGAGCCGAAAGCTGGTGTCGCGCGCCGGCAACCGAGTTCCGGGCGGCCCTACTCCACGATGGCCGCCAATCGCATTCATCGGCAGCGCATACCGCAGGCCGCCGTCCGGGTCGCTATCGAGCAGGTGCAACAAACGATCGATCTCCTTGTGGCGCGCGGCGGCCAGCGACTTGCCGACCTGCTGAAACTTGCGATTCGCCCAGCCCGCCAGCTTGATCGCCCAGGCGGGCATTTTGGCGATGCGCGCGAGCAACGGGTCCGATGCCGACGCCACCCCCGCGGCGACGAGCGACGGCAGCAGGCGCGCGAAGAGCAGCGCCAACGCCAGCCACAGCACAACCTCCAGCAGTGTGACTGGCGCGGCGGGCCAATTCGACGCCAAGTAAGCGATTGCCAGAATCAACATGACGCAAGCGACCGCCAAGATCGCTTTCCGCGGCAATCGGGCCAGCCGCGAAAAGAGCGGTTCTTGCGAACCGGGCGGCAACTCTTCGACAGGCCGCGAGCCAATATCGTCACGCCAATCGGCCAGCGATTCTTCAAAACCGGGCGGCGCCGCCGTCAGAATCGCCGTGAGGCGAGGCGGCGGCGCCAGACCCGGCCGCGCCAAATCCCAAGCGCGCGAGCGTTCGCTTGGCGGCGCAAGCAGATCGGCCACACCGATCACGTCGGCCTTGTCAAACCCGACCAGCCCCGCGCCGGGATGCCAGACCGCAAGCTCATTGAGCACGGCGGCCTCAATTTCGGCTTCGCTCGCCGGCGGATCGAGCCGCGACAGGATCGGTAAATAGAAACGCGACGCGCAAAGGCCGTAGGCTTCCGCCCTGATCGTCACTCGCGGCGCGCTGCCGGGCGGCGGAATCACAAGCACGCCACACGCGCGGCCGCCCGCCGCTGATTGCGGCAGCGGACAGAGCCGCACATCGTCGAGCGGAATCTGCCAGGCGGCCAGTTCTTCGAGCCAGACGCGCGGATCGTCGCCCGGAATAAACCAGGCGTCGGGCGGCCGCTGTGGCCGCTCGGCGGCGCGGAGGTGAAGAACGGTTGCGGGCATGCTTAACTATCCACAATTCCTGACGACTTTGGCGCGACAGCCCCGCTTGCGGATTCAATCAGGCGCACTACGACACCGTCACCTCAACTTGTTGCACGCCGTTCCAGCCATAGCCGGCGGGATTCCAACCGATGGCGCCGTCGATGGGTTGCGTGCGGCCGAGCGCGTCGACGGCCCGAGCCAGCAGACGCTGTTTGCCGGCTTTGAGCGTCACGGTCGTCGACCAGGGCTGCCAGGCATAGGGGCCACCCGACCGCTGCAGGTCGGCTTGCCGCCAGGTGCGACCGTCGTCGAGAGAAACCTCGACGGCGGTGATTCTCACTTCGCCGTCGTTCCACGCCACGCCGCGCACTTCGACCTTGCCCGCTTTGAGCGTCTCACCGTTGAGCGGCGCGAAGATGGTGCTTTTGATGCGCATGCGCCAGTTGGCGTCGCCGGTGTCAAAATCGTAGGTGAAATCGCTGCCCGGCTTGATCGGCGTGCGAGGAGTTCGATAACGCCGGCGCTGGTGGTGGTTGAAGGTTTCCCGCGTTTCCAATCGCAATCGCGTGAGCCATTTGACTTGCATGGTGCCGTAATAGCCTGGCGTAATCAGCCGCACCGGCCCGCCATGCACGGCGGGTATTGGTTCGCCGTTCATCTCCAAGGCGACGATCGAACGAGCCAAGACGTCGTCGAGCGGCAGACTATGCTCAAAGTCGGGGGTGGTCGCGTCGGGCGGGCCGTCTTTGCCTTCGGCCGTCAGGTAGTGGGCGTCGGGGGAAATGTTCAGGTCGAGCTTGTCGAACAGCGCCGCCAGCTTCACGCCGCGAAAGCGGACGTTGCCCACCGCGCCATCGGTCCACGGCGCGCCTTTGGCGGGCACCGAACGGCGGAAATTCGCTCGGCCGTTGCCCGAACACTGCAACACCATCTCCACTTCGGTTTGCTCCATGTCATGCAAGCTAGCCAGATCGACGGTGCGTGGGTATTCGACCATGCCAATCACGTCGAACCGCCAGTTGTCGGCGCTGAGCGGCTTGATGGTTCGCGTGTGGGCGAGGTCTTGGTTGTTGCGGATGAAGAGGACTTTCGCCGGGGTGATTTCAGATTCACGCAGCAGCTCGAGCGGCGTTTCCAGCTCGAGCGTTTTCGCGTTGTGTACGATCAAACGCGAGTCTTTCCCGGCCACCAACATCGAAGCGTCTTGTTCGGCGGCCCAACCGGCCGGCCGCGTGCCAACCAGCGCCAGCGCGCCGCCCGCGGCGGAAGCGCGCAAAAAACGTCGGCGATTGAATTGGAAAAACATGGGGTCCACCTTTCGTTCCAAGTTGTGACGTCAAAGGCCAGCATTTGATTATACCATTCACAGCCCGAAATGAGGTTTCCTTCTTGGAGTGCGGCGATTCATCGCCGCTTTCCCCCGTCGCGGAGCGACCTTTGCTTTTCAACCAAGACGGACAGCGGCGGCGGCGGTTGCCAGGCCGACGCTACGCGCGAGGCGGCAAAAGGCGGCTCCCACGCAAAGGAAAGTGGTGATGAATCACCGCACTCCAAGAGGCGGCCAAAAATCGAGTCAGCGGCATTTCTGGCCGCGATTCAGACGACTTACGCGTCAAGCACATCGCGCCAAAACTTCGGCATTTTTTCCCAAGCGGAGCGATAGGTCGTCTCGAGCGGGGCCGGCACATACAACTCGGGCGACAGGAAGAGCGGCATATCGGGCAAATCGCGGCCTATGGCAACCGGCTCGACGAATGCCTCGCAAGAGTCGCCCGCGATGTATGCCGCCAACGTGAGGCGGCTTTCCTGAGGCAACGCGAATTCATTGTCGATCAGTTCATCCCAGATCACCTTGTGGATTCCCTCAGGATCGCGCGGGCCTGGCGGGAACAGATCGACGATGAGCAGATGCACGCCGGCGCGGAGCATCTCGACCGCTTTGTCAAGAAACGCTCGGAGGGAATGGCGGCTGCTTTTATTGCCCGGCGAGACGACCTCCACAACCGCGACAACCCGGTGGCCGCTGACATGCCGAACCACAACGGCGTTGGCCTTGGTCGCATACCAATCGCCTTCGGCCTTTTGACGAAACCGTACCTGGGGCGGCGCATCGGCGAGCGCCACGCCTCTCGTCGGCTCAGGCGTGTAAACCGCCTCGGCTGCCGGACCTTGAAGCGTGAGAACGTCGGGGCCGCGTCCACCGGCGAACTGTTCCGCCAGGGCGTAATAATTGGCGGGCAATTCCCCTTGGTTCAATCCGCCGGCCAGTTCCGCGATCCAGCTTTGGTGAAAATGGTGGAAAATCCCGGCATCAACCTTTGTCCAATCATGTATTGGCATTGCAAGGTCCGTCAGCCCGAAATCACTGTGAATCTTTTCTACCGCCACAAACGCCCCGACCACAAAGCGCTGGTGTTCCCTCGTCAACGTCTGCTATTCAGCCCCACCCATCAGCCTGTCAACACTTTCCAACAGCCGGTCCATGGGAAACGGCTTGCGCAAATAATCCTTCACGCCGAGCATTTCGGCGTAGGCCTTATGCCGGCTGCCTTCATTGGCGGTGATCATGATTGTCGGCAAGCCGGGCTTGCTGCGCAGCAGCTTTTCGAGCACCAAGAAACCGCTGCGTTTGGGCATCATCATGTCCAAAATCAAGAGGTCGGGGTTTTCACGCTCGGCCATCGCCAGCCCCTGATTGCCGTCGCGGGCGATTAAAACCTGATAGCCCCGCGATTCGAGCGTCAATTGTATGGATTCGACGATCTCGTGGTCGTCATCGACCAACAAGATGCGTTTGCCAGCGGCGGCGGTTTTTTTTTCGGCACCTTCGGGTTCGGCCTCGGCCTTGGCCCGTTTGCTTGTTCTTTCTGCCATGATGATTTCTCGCACTTACTCGCACGCCACCGGGCAAGGTGGCAAAACATCAGAATTAGCCGATTGGTGCCGCGTTTGCAAGCGGTGCGTCTGGACGGTGGCAAACTTTGCCGAAGGCGCTATTCGTGACGTTGAACAATTCAAATCCCTCTGGTGCGCGGTCCAGCCCAAGCCGGTCGCATCCCCCAGCCTAACAGAAACCGCCGCCTTGCCAGCACGCTCCGCATCGCTGCCGGCCGTCGTGTTGTTTGAGAGCGAGGAGCCTCTTATAGGCTATCCGACAATTCGCCGTGGGGCGGGCCGCCGGCCCGTCTGGTGGCAAAAGACGGCTCGGCGAGCCGCCCCACGATACGCCGCCACGGCGAAATCCGAGTTTCGGACAGCCTGTTACTTGGTGGCTGCGAGACGCTCGGCCAGGCGGTCGAGAAAGGGCGCCTGATCGGGATGAATGCGCTCTCTGGCCAAGGTCAGCATCACGAATTCGGCGCCATCGACCTCCCACGAGGCGCAGCGCGGCAGCGCGTCGTGCGGCGCTGGGCCGGCGAAGCAATGCACACGCTTGCCGCTTTTGCGATAATCGATCGATCCCAGCGATACGAGATCGCCCGCCGCCACGCCCGCCACGCCCGCCTCTTCCGCCAATTCACGGCGCGCGGCCGCTTCCAACTCTTCGCCCTCGTCGGGCAAGCCCTTGGGAATGCTCCAAGGTTTGTGGCGATTGTAATTGCCCGAAGGATGCACCAAAAGCACCTCCCATTCGTCCGCGCCACGTCGATATAACAATACGCCGGCTGATTCAACCATGCTCTTTTTGATGCGCTGCTTGCCGCCGCCAAGCGACGATCGCTGCGGCGTCGATCGCGCTGTCGCGTTGACGAAATTGATCGAGTTCGGCGCGACGTTCCGGCGGCGCGAGCCTGAACAACTCCCGCGCCGTAAGCGGCGCGTCGCCACGGTTTTGCCGCGCCGCCACCACCTCGGCCACGTAAACCGTTCGATCGCCGGTATCCAACCGCGACTCGACACGGCAATCCAACCAACCGATAGCCTCGCTCAACAACGGCGCGCCGGTCACGGCCGTTTGATACGCCCACCCCGCCAACTTGTCGGCCGCGTGGCCGGACGAACCGCCAAAGTGCCAGACCCAATCGATTTGTTCCGCCGAGAACAAATGCAGTCCGAACGAACCGCTGTCTTCAATCAACTGCCATGTATGGTGCTGTTTGGCCAGCGCCGTCAAAACGCGCGGCAGCGCGTCCACCAGCGAAGCGCGGCAGACAAACGTGGCCACGAGTCCGCCGCGGCGGCGGCCGTGCGCCGCCGTCACGATCCACAATTCTCGATCGGTGAGATTGAAAAGGTCCGTGGCGGCGGCGGTCGATTCCATCAGCCGGCTCACGTTGAAAGCGCCGCGCGCGTGCGGGCGACAAGCTGGTTGTCAGGCTCAGCGGAGCCGCGCAGGTTAAATACGCCCGAAGCCAGGTAGCGGTCACGCCAGCCGGGCGAAAGGTGGGCGTAGTCTTCCAACAAGGCCGAACTGAACTTGTAATCGTGGGCGTTGCGGCCCTTGAAAAAGACCAGCAGCCGGGCGGCGTCAATATAGGCTTTGACATCGCCCTCGTTTTGCAAAAACGCCAGCGTTTTCCGCGCGGCGGTCGTGCGGTCGCTGCCGACCGCGGTGAAGATGTCGGCCAGGGCGTCGCCCTCGGCCAAGGGCGCCGGCTGCAACGTCCGCAGATCGACGTCGGCCACTTTGCCGCGCCCCTGCATCGCGCCGCGAAAGAGCGGGACAAAGGCCGCGTTTTGCAGCAGCAGCAAGCGGCGCAGCGAGTCGTCTTGATTGGCGCGATAGGCATAGTAAAGCGCGTTCGCCGAGGTGACGGCATGCAAGGCCACGATGCCCGGTTGCCGCGCGAGTAATTCGCCCGCGCCCACCAGCACGGCATCCCAGATCGACTGCGGGGCCACGCCCCGATTCAGCATCTCCACCACTTGTTGGCAGGCGTCATCGGCCGAGGCGCCGTGAAACGTGGCGAGCAATTCGCTCGTCGCTTGCCCGTCGACTTTGCCGTCTTGCCAGGCGTCGCGAATGGTCTGGGCGCGTTTCAGATTCTCTTTGCCGGGGCGATCGGCATCGAGATCGTCACGGGCCGGATTGCCTTCGCCATGTTCGAGCAAAGCGTAGGCCAGCGACCGCAGCACCGGTTCGGCGTGTTGCCAACCGATGCAATCGAGCGTGCGCCAGCTATTGGCCACATAAATGGCCTTGTGGCCGATGTCGCGAAAGTCTCGGCAGCCAAAGCGCGAGAACAACTCGTAGACTTCGGCCGGCTTGCCGGTGCGTGCCAAACCGGCCGCGGCCGCGTCGGCCTTGGCTTCGTCCCATTCGTTCATCGCCTCGATGAACAGGTTCTTGGCTTTTGCGGCGTCGGGCACGGCGGCCTCGTCGACCGGCGCCATCGTCCAATCGCCTTGTTGCGCGTCTTGCGCCTGCGAATCCTTGAAGTAGTCGAGCGCCCAGAAAATCGGCAGCCAACGATGTTCTTCGGGCGAAGAAATGCTGGCCAAGTGCGCCGAGTTGACGACCAGCACCGCATGAAACTTAAAACCCACCGGCCGCGGCTGCACGTTGCGCACGCCGGCCAAGAGCAAGGCCGCCAACACTTCTTTGTAGGTCGTGCCGCCACGAATGCGGCCGGCGACTTCTTCCAGCAGCCGCTCGCGCGGCGTTTCCTCCAGCAGCCGCACCAGCGGCTCAATGTCGGGCTTGAGCTCGACAACGCCTTTCTTCGTCTCTTCCGCACTCACTCTCGGCAACGTGTTGAGAAACTTCAAATCGGCCATGCCGGCCAAAGTTCCGCCCGCCACCGCCGCCTCAATAAACCGCCTACGTGTCGTCGACATGATTGGTTCTCCTGAAATGAGGACTATCCAAGGACAATATACCAGGTTCATCCAAGGATTGGCTAGCGTCCGCGTCGATGCCGCCGCCATGAGACGCACCACACGCGGTGCGGCGACAAATTGAGCGCGATCTGGCGCACGGAAAGGGCGCGCGATGTTAAGCCGGCTGTTGACTATCAACGCTCGTAATGAGCGGCAGCGAACAAAACGCCACCCGTTCCGTTTCTGGGTAGGCAACCACCATGACGCTGCGCATTAAAATGACGTTTTCAGGATGCCGAATCTCGTGCGATTCGCCGCCGGCAAGGCGCACAACAAACGGCTGGAAGGGGCGACGGTTAATCCAGGCTTGAATGGCTTCGGCGTTCATCCCGTCCAATCTAGCACGGGTGACAACGAATGACAAACGCGAACTCCCCACCCGCCGGCAAGACGCGTTTGGCAATGAAACGCGGTGCGGGCCGAGCGACCGCCCGGCATCGCGTGAGGCGGCCCGCTACGCGGTCGCGCCGCGCTGGCCGTTGGCGTCTCAAGTGCGGCCTTCAACCACGATTCGCCAGTTCCCGGTCGGCAGTTCGTCCATGCCTATCCGCACGTTCAAAAAACGGCGGATGATGTCGGCGTTGGTTCTAAGGTGCGAGGAAGGCGGCAGCGTGACGTACTCGCCTCCGCCGGCCAGCGCCAATGGCAGCAACAATTGATCGGCCAGATGCTCGCCTACCGGCACGCCGGCGTCGAGGTAACGCTTGGCTTCGGCCGCCGCCTCGCCGGCGACTTTCTCGGCCGCCACGCCGCGCCGACCGAAGCCCGTGAAAACCTCGGTCACATGTTCGCTCTCAATTTCCAGGTTGACGACGTTACCGACGCCAACAAAACAGCCTTCGTCTTTCCGTAGTTCAAGGCATTCTTCCGGCCAGTCCAGGGCCGCCGCCACGGTGGCCAATTCGCGCCGGCCGATATGTTGAGGCAAGTTCGCCACGATGGCGCGGCACAAGCGGCGGCGAATTTCTCCACGTTCAACGAGCCGTAGCGGAGTGAGCGAACCGGTCGCAGCGATTTCGATATGAACCTTTCCGCCGCCCGCCGGATAAAAGCCGAATCGCTCAACGTCAAACGAGACCTTCGCGCCCATGCGGTTCAGCAGAGGCAAGAAAGCCTGTTGCAAAAAGTCCGCCGGCGGTGCGAACGGATTATGCGTGCCGCCGGTCAATTCGATGGTCGAGTGGCCTTCCGCCAGCAAGAGCGGCGGCAAGATGGTTTGCAGAACAAGCGTGGTGCTGCCCGCGGAACCAATATCGAAGTGGTAGCGGCCGGGCCGCGCCGCTTGGGGCTGAAACTCCAACTCGCGCGAACCGACTTCGTCGCCGGTGAGTTTGCCGCCGCTGATGTCGGCGGCCGCGCGCACGGCCACCAGGTGTTGCCGCCGCAGGCCCGGCTTATCACGCTTGGCCCGAATGCGTTCGATACGCAACGGCTGGTTGGTGATGATGGCCAAGGCGAGAGACGTGCGCAAGATTTGGCCGCCGCCCTCGCCTTGCGATCCATCGATGACCATCACACGTTCCAAGTGTAAATCTCTTCCGGCAGCGGCTCAAAGATGTTGGCATCGGCAATGTTCGGCAAGTGGGCCAGCGAGCGAAACTCCGAAGAAATGGCCACGTAATCGTCGGTTTCGGCCACGACGGCGGGTTTGCAGGCGAACGCGTCGCGAACCAGCGTCAGGTTATCGGCCGTGGCGATTAAGAGCGTGTAAAAGCCGTCCAGCTCGGCAAAGGCCGCTTCCAACGCCTGGTGAGTTGAATCGCCCAAACGCAACCGCCACTCGATAAAGCGGCAGGCCGCCTCGGTGTCGTTGTCGGTTTCAAACGTCAGGCCCTGCGCTTCGAGCTTGCGGCGCAGCATGTAAGGATTGGAGAGCGAGCCATTGTGAACCAGGCAAAAGTCTTCGCCCGCCGTGAAAGGATGGGCGTGCGCCGGCGAAACGGCCGATTCCGTGGCCATCCGCGTGTGGCCCACGCAATGGCTGCCCGACAGTTTGGAGAAACTATAGCGATCGGCAATTTCGCAGGGGTGGCCTTCGTCTTTGTAGACGTCGATCGAATGGCCGACCGACAGCAGGTGCAGCGCGGCGTCATAGGCGGCCAGCCATCTCTTGGTTTCAGCGGCAGCGGCCGCGGCGGTGAGGATGGCGTGTTTTTGCAAAGGCTCAAGGCGGGCCTGCCGGTCGCATTGTTCTCGGAAGCGATCGCCCAGCGCCTGCCAGTCGTAGTTGCGATCGCTCGTGTACAGATTGAATCGACGCAGGGCCGCCGCCGGCGCCGGTTGAAACACCGCCAGACCGGCTGAATCGGGTCCGCGGTCGCCCATGCAATTAAACATGGGCACCACCAGTTCGCCCAACGACGAAGAGGCCGCGCGGTCTTTCAGTAACAAGCCGACGATGCCACACATGAACTCAACCTTCAAATCTGGATGCGGAAGCAAATGGCGCAAGTGCTTTGTCAGCACGGTACGGCTATTATATCGACGAATGTTTCGCGGTTGTAGCGGTTGGGTCTAGGCCGGATTATTCATCGGCCCGTAGCAGACTTCGTAAGAAGTCAGGCCGCGGCCGCCTTCTTGGAGTGCGGCGATTCATCGCCGCCTTCATCCGTCGCGAAGCGACCTTCTCCCCAACTGCAATGACCGAATCGACCGATTCAAAACGCACCGAAATGAAGAGAAGGTCGCTCCGCGACAACGGAAAGCGGCGATAAATCGCACGCACTCCAAGACAGCATCTTGGCATGGCGTCTCCCTTCGATGAAAATAGAGGCACCCGCCCGCGACGTGAAAACCCGCGCAATCGACCAGACCTGTTCCCGACCTGCCGCCATGCAACACCGACGCTCGCTATTTTGTCACACCGCTGTTGGCTTTATCGTCATTGCGCTTTCGGCCGCCGCCAAGGCCGACCTGCCTGCGATGCGCCTCGATCGCATCGTCCCCTTGGGCGCGACGGCGGGAACGACCGTCGACGTACAGATTTCAGCCGCCGAGGCCGACGACGCGAAGCAACTGACATTCGACCATCCCGGCATCAAGTCTGAGTGGCTTGAGAAAGGGAAGTTCAAAGTCACGATCGCCGCGGACGTGCCCGCAGGCACCTACGATGTGCGATTGCTCGGTCCCTACGGCGTGAGCAATCCGCGGCTCTTCGCCGTATCGCACGGGCTGACCGACGTGGTGGAGAAGGAACCGAACGACGTTCCCGCCGCCGCGCAAGTGCTGGCGATCAATTCGGCGGTGGCGGGCGCCAGCGATGGCAATGGCCGCGATCTTTATCGCTTTGCCGCCCGACAGGGGCAACGCCTGACGATCGACTGCCAATCGACCAAACTCGATGTCGCCGGGGACGCCTGCCTGAGTGTCGTTGCCGCGGATGGCGCCGTGCTGGCCGGCAGCGGTGATTATCACGGTCGCGACCCGTTGATTGATTTCGTCGCGCCGGCCGACGGCGAGTTTCTCATTGAAATGCACGACCTTTCGTATCGCGGCGGCTTTCCGTATCGCTTGATCGTGACCGATCGCCCTGATGTGGAGAATGTCTTCCCGCGCGCCGTCGAGCCCGGCAAGCCGGTCGAGCTGATCGCGCTGGGCCGAAATTTCGGCACCGCCGGCAAGCCATCAACCTGGAAGATCGACGAGTGTTCCCTGGACGAATTCCGCTTCAGCATCACGCCGCCCGGCCCCACTGAGGCGTTGGGCAGTTACCGCTTTATCGATCATCCGAGTGATCATTCGGTATTGCCCACGGCGGCCACCTGCACGCTCGCGGGTTTTCAACTGCGCGTACCGATCGGCGGCGGCGCGAACCCGCCCGTCACGCTCATGTACGCCGATGGACCTGTGACGTTGGAGCGCGAACCAAACGACGCGCGCGAGCAACCGCAGCCCGTCACGCTGCAATTGACCCTAAGCGGGCGTTTTGACGTTCCGCGCGACGGCGATTGGTTCGAGTTCACTCCGGCGGAGCAAGGCCGCTACGGCATTCAGGTTTATTCGGAGCGGATTGCCGGGCAGGCCGATCCGTACGTGGTGGTGGTCGATGAAAAGGGAAACCGCTTGACGGAAATCGACGATTTTGGCCATCGCGTGAACGCCTTTGACGGCCATCTGCGCGATCCGGTCGGCGCGGTCGATCTGCAAGCAGGCGCGAAGTATCGCCTGCTGGTGCAAGACCGTTACGGTCGCGGCGGAGCGCGCTACCAGTATGTGTTGACGGTTCATCGCGCGCGGCCTGACTTTTACGTGGCGGCCATTGCCGCGACGAACCCCGCTCCTTCCGGCATGAACATTTGGCGGGGCGGGGCGACGTGGTTCGATTTGATCGTTCACCGCGAGGACGGCTTCGACCAGCCGATTACGATCGCGGCCACGGGTCTGCCGCCCGGCATGCATGCGGCGGAGGTGAAAATTCCCAACGATATTCGCGGGTCACTCGTTTTGTGGGCCGACGCCGACGCGCCGGCGTGGAACGGCAGCATCCGATTGACGGCCACGGGCCAGCACGGCGACGCCACGCTGCGGCATGAAGTGCGGCCCTATACCCGTGTCTGGAACGACGGCGGCGTGCCCACCAGCCGGCCGATGCGCGAGTTGGCTGTGGCGATCGTTGAAAAAGCTCCTTATTCGTTACAGGCGATGCCCGATAATCCGACGGTGGAGATGAACGGCAAGCTGCAATTCAAGATTAAGGCCGAGCGGCTCTGGCCGGAATGCCAGGCGGCGATCAAGGTCATCGGTCTTGGCCTGCCGGGCGGGTTTCAATTTAGCGAGCGTGAAATCGCCAGCGGTCAGAACGAAGGCGTGTTTGAGTTGCAGGTGGGCAACATGCGTCCCGGCGAATACACGCTCACGCTGTTAGGGCAGTGCCAGGTGCCGATCAAGAAAAACGCGGACGCGCAAGCGGTCAATACGCTGGTGGCCATTCCTTGCCGGCAGATCACCGTGAAGGTGGTGGAAAAACCAAAGTAACACTTCCTTGGAGTGCGGCGATTCATCGCCGCTTTCCTTTGTCGCGGAGCGACCTTTTCAAGAGCTATACTTGCCTGAATGCGATCCTTGCGCGACGTCGCCTGGTATCTGTGGTGCCCCAAGTGCCACGCGATTTATTTCGTCGAAGAGGCCAAAGAAGCGATCGAGCCCCGCGCGGCCGATACGCCGCCACCAGAAGCCAAGCAGGAGCAAAGCGGTTGGCTGTTTGAGACGTGAACCAGTCTATTTGACAAGGTGGAACAGCCGCCCTCGGCTGTTTCCCCGTCATTGAGGGCGACCTCCAGACAGCCGCACCCGCAAGCAGGTGCGCGGGCTGTCCACGCTTCTGGCGGACGTCGCTTTCGTGGCCGAGTGAAGTTTGATTGCCTCGTGCGCCGCCGCCAATTAAACTATGGGAATCTTTGTTCGTCGAGGTGCTGTCAGAACGTAAAGCTTGGAAGCCGACAGGCATGAGTCGTGATGAGTGGTTTCGCCGCAATACGTGGACCGAACGCGACCGCGAGGAGTTCAACACTCGTTTGAAACGCTCTCGCTCCAGCAAGGCGCAGTATCTCCGCATTCAAGCGTTCCACCTCGCTGAAGCGCACCACCACCGTGCGGCGATCGAACTGCTCGATCGGATCTTCGCGGATTTTCCCGAGCGCACTGAGATGGCCTGTGCGCACCTACAGAAAGCGAAATGTCTTGTCAGGCTCGGCCAAGACGACGCGGCGATCGAAGAATTTCGTGCTGCGTTACAAACCGAGCGTTCGTTCCCCAACAGTCGCACTTCGGCATGGCTCGGCTTTGGCTGCTTCATCGTCGAAAAGCGGCGAACCGAACTGTATGACGAAGTCGAGCGCGTCTTAAAGGAATTCAGCGCTGCCTGGCATCTGCCGCTACCTGTTGAGCGATACCGCTACTTTGGAATCCGTGCGTATGTGGCGGCCGAGAAAGGAATGATGACAGAAGCGAGTGACTTCGCGAGGGAGGCGATTGCCGAGGCCGCCAAACAGCAATCAGGCCTGCGATATCATCCAAAGCTGGGGCTGGTCGAAAACGTCGATTCCCAGTTCGCGCGGGGGTTGGCGGCGTTGGCGGCTGAATCGGTGCGCGATTCATGACAAGCAATCGCAGCGATAAATGACTAGGGGCACGACCACATTGCAAATCACAGCTATAAACCAGAAATCAAAACTACGCCGATGAGTAACCTCGTTCTGTTGGGCGACTCCATTTTCGACAACCACGCCTACGTGCATGGTGGTCCGGCGGTGATCGACCATGTCCGTCGCGGGCTGCCCATTGGTTGGCAAGCGACACTCTTGGCTCGTGACGGCGCCATGACGACCGGCGTTTCGCGCCAACTTGAACAGATGCCGCTCGACGGCAGCCATCTGGTTGTCAGCGCGGGCGGCAACGACGTATTGGAGCACGCGAGCATGATTCTGTATGACGCCGCAGCATCCTTTAACGAGGTTATGTCCAAGTTGGCGAAAATACAATCCGACTTCAGGGCCATGTACCGCGAGATGATCGAGGCTGTCGTCTCTCTTGGTAAACCAACTTTCGTCTGCACGGTTTACGATGCCATTCCCGGCTTGGAGCCGTCGCTGGTGGCGGCGCTGTCGCTTTTTAACGACGTGATTCTACGCGAGGCCATTCGCGCCGAACTGCCCGCGGTCGATTTGCGGCAGGCATGTACCGACCCGGCCGACTATGCCGGAATCTGGCCCATCGAACCTTCCGCGACCGGAGGGGCGAAGATCGCGTCGGCAGTCCTTCGCGCGGTGGCAACGCCCTGGGCGGATCGGCGCGGTTGCCATGTCTTCCGGCGATGATGGCAACCACGGATGGCGCGGATGGGCACGGATCGAGAAGAGACGCTGGCGGGTCGGACGCCGCCCCAATCGCCCCCACGGAGGAAGCGAACCTGTTGGCCGCCGGGCTGTCCATACCAATATGGACCGACGACACGACGACCGAAAGACGCGCCAGCTTTGCAGTCAGGTGGCCGACACGTTGAATTATGTTTTGAGCGGCGAGTGCGATGATGAATTGCTGCAAAACCTGCAAGTGATGAGCGTGGCGCCGGCC
>DASVGM010000003.1:0-2333 GCA_036379555.1 Pirellulales bacterium
CGATCACATGCGCCAGCAATCCGGGGCCGGCGATACCGCCGGGAATCGGCAGCGGCGGCTTGGCGGCCACGAGCACGTTCTTTTCGTCGCGCCCTTCGCCGCTTTCCAGCAATTGAGGCTGCCGGGCATATTTCTTCTGAATGTTCCGCACGATGTACAGACAACTCGGCTCGTAGTCATAATGCTCGCTGACCTCGTTGCCGATGCAGACCAGTTTTCCATCGCCGGCCAAGGCCAGCTTCTCGGCGTCCGTCAAGTCGTGGGTCTCCTCACTCACGGACGGAGAGGCCGCTGCTGCGCCATCGCGCGATACATCCGCGCCAAAACTGTTCTTTGACCGCATTCCGCTGTGGGCCGTGTTGGTTGGGCATTGCCGAGCTCCTGGAATCATGCCATGACTTTGGCTCCAGGCTACCACCCCCGCCAAGACGCGGTTCAGCGGACGCTTACGTCTAATTCACTCACATTCAGTCTGCGAAGCCGCCATGATCGGATTTGTCAAAGTCTCTGTTTAAGATGCTCGTCGGTCGGCCGCTGCCGCCCAGCAAGTAGGGTCGCATCCTGGCCACGATGGGGGCGCTTCGCCAATGGGCCATCATGCCGTGTTGATGGCCAAGGTAACGGCCCGATGGCACCAGACCAAGCTTGCCGGCGCCCGGCAACGAGGCCCCGCCGGCCGGCCCCACACTGCCCAAGGCCTCGGCGCCGCTATGACGGCCAAACAGCTTGTGATATCGCTTCAAAGCTCGATCGCCCGGATTCACCATGAGCAGAACACGGTCGGCCGAGGGCAACACGGCATCGTATTTTTGGCCGGGCAGGAACACATCGTCATCAACCGCGGCCCCCAACAACACTAATCGCAGGCAATGTTGAGCGCCCGACCGCGGCGAAAGCTCATAACAACCGAGACGACCGGCGGACACAAGCTGTGCCGCTCCCAAAACAATGCCCACGCCAAAGCTCGATCCACACATGGAAATCGGGCCGGTTGGCGGCAACGCATCGGCCAGCGCCGCCAAATGATATGAGGTGGGGTCGATGCGCCCCAGCTTGATCTTGGCATCGCGCAGCCGCCTGCCCGGAATGGGGTCGGAAGGCCAAGACCACATCACAAACCGAACCGGCCGCCCGCCGGCGCAGCTTTCCACCAGGCGATGGTAGGCGAACCAACCCGTCTCGACCGTTTCTTGGTGCGTGTAGTAATTGCCCACAACGAAAAACACGCTGGGCATGCCCGCCGGCGGGCGGAGAAAATCGGCGGCGTGCCAGGGCACCCATCCCTGGCCGGGTAGGTAACGCTCATATCGCAACCCGGCCAGCGTGACCTCGGGAGCGATGACGTTGATGCCGCGGCAATTGATGGCCCACACTTCATCGCCGGGGCGAACTTCACAGCCACCAAGCGCGCACGCCTGCGCGGACATGGCGGAAAGATCCGCCGGGCGAACATCCTGGGCAGTGGACAAGCCAGGGCCAAGCACGACGGCGGCCACACAAAGCGCCTGGCGAACCAGCCTCGCCCAAATGTCCTTCGCTGGAATCACTCGCTGCAAGTTGCCGCCTCTCCGCGTACCGCCACTTCGCGTAACCGTCGCCCTCGCTACGATCGGCTTCTTTTCCCACATCGGGCTTTGGGTCTGCTCTTGTTCTACATCGTCATCCATCCGCTCTCGTGACCAGCACAATTCCGCCGGCGACGGCCATACCGCCCACGGCGAGGCTGACGGTCATAGGGTCGCCCCGCAGCCAGATGCCAAAGAGCATGCCGCACAGCGGCTGAGCAAAGCCAAACACGGCCACCTGGCTGGCCCGATGATGTCGCAACAGGGCCGTCCAAAGCAAAAAGCAAAGCCAGGCCACGACAACGCCCTGATAAACCAGGCCCCAGACGGCGGCGGACGTAAACCGCCAACTCGCGGTTTCAAACAGCCGGCTACTGGCGAAAAACAGGGCGGTGGCGACCAGATTGGTCCAAAAGAGCAACTGCCGCACGCTCATGTGAACCAGTGCGCGTTTGCTCAGGGCCGTATTCACGCCGATCAAAAAGCTGCTCGACAATACGATCACGTCGCCGAACAGCGTGGGACGGTCGGTCGCGGCCGGCGAACCGCGCCCCGCGCCGGCGAAAATGGCCAACAATCCGGCGAAGGCCAGCAACAGGCCCAACAGCTTGCCGGGCGAAACACGATCGCCATGCAGCAGAAAATGGGCCACCAGCGTCACAAACACCGGATACGCTCCAATCATCACCGAACCGTGCGCGCTGTTGGTAAAGGCCATACCGGAGTGGAACGATCCGATTTGCAAAAACAGCAGCAGCCCCAGTGGCG
>DASVGM010000004.1:0-2091 GCA_036379555.1 Pirellulales bacterium
TCATTTGCCACAAGGAATGCAGCAGCGTCAAGCAAATTCGCTCACAATGAATCGGGGCCATCCATTCAACGAGATTCATGGCTGTTTTTCCTTTGCTTTACGGGCAACGAGTTTGCGGATCTCGGCCAGTTCCTCGGCGTCGAGATCCGTTGTTTCGAGTAGATTCAGCACCATTGCGGAGGCCGAGCCGCCGAACGCTCGCGAGACGAGGTCGCCGATCATCCGCCCGGCCACGTTTTGTTTTTTGTCGCGCGGCCAGAAGATAAACGATTTGCCCTGCTTTTGCCGCCGCAAAAAGCCCTTGCGATACATGATGTTCAGCATCGTAATCACCGAGCTATGCGCCAACTGTCTTCCCGACCGCGCTTCGAGCCGGGCGCGAACGTCGCGCACCAACAGCGGCGCTTCGCTCCACAAGACGTTGAGGATCTCCAACTCAAGTTCGGTCGGTTGTTCTGACCTTTTTCGCACCATGAAAACTCGCTGGCCTGAGGAGGGACGCCCTGGGCGGTCGCTCTATTATTTAAATCATTAGATGATCGTAGGCGACTGTCCGCGACGTGTCAACAGTATCGTTTAATTTTTTAGATGGTACGAATTCGATACGAGTGCCGCTTCTGGTTGAGGAGTTTCGCGCGCCGGACATCCTGTAGGGAGCGGATTCCGCGCCTTTCCGCGAATTCTGAGTGGGCCTCGATTGGCTCTCGCCGAACAGCGACCGATCTGCTGCGGAGAATCGACCGCTGGGCGGAGAAACACGATGTCAGCCGCGGCGAAGCCGTGGTCGCCGCGCTGATTCAGGCAGGTTCCGCAGCGGCGAAAGAATCACCGGGCTGAACGTGATAGCCGCGCAAGAATTCGGCGGCCGAAAGCATGCGCTTGCCGGCGGGCTGCAACTCATGTATCCGTAAACCGCCGACACCGCCGGCCACGATCAACTCATCACCGCATCGCACCACACTCCCCGCAGTCGCCGCCGGAGGAACATCGACCGTAGAACAGCGGCCCAAAATCAACCGCAGCGGCGGATGGCCCGACCGTTGCCAAAAAGTGTAGGTGCGCGGCCACGGTTCCAAGGCGCGAACCTGATTGCGAATGGCGGCGGCGGATCGCGACCAGTCGATGCGGCCGTCGGTCTTGCGCAGCCGCCGCGCGGGACTTGCCAAGGCCGGGTCTTGTGGCAAGGCCGCGGCGCGGCCCGCGGCCAGATCGTCGATCGTTCGCACCGTCAACGGCGCGCCCATGTCCGCCAAACGCCGTTCCAGTTCGACGGCGGTCTCGTCGGCGTCGATGGCGGTGCGCTCCTGGGCCAGCACCGGCCCGGCGTCGACGCGCGGCGTCATGTGAATCACCGAAACCCCGGTTTCGGTGTCGCCATGATAAATCGCCCAGTTGATCGGCGCGGCGCCGCGATACTTGGGCAGCAACGAACCATGCAGATTGACGCCGCCCAACCGCGCCGCCGCCAGCGTCTCAGCCGCCAGGATTTGCCCGTAGTCGGCGACCACAAACAAATCGGCGGCCAGTTCCGTCAGCAGGGCCTTTGCGTCGGCCGTGTTGACGCTTTCGGGGTCGTAAATCGGCGTGCCCTGTTCGGCGGCCGTCAGCCGCAAGGGGCTTGCCGCCGCGGCCTCATGCCGCGCGGCACGCGGTGGTTGCGTCACCAGCGCCGCCACGACGTGCCCGCTGCCGTATAAGGCGCGAAACAGCGGCGCCGCGAACGGACCTGTGCCCAACATCACCAAGCGGAGAGAAGCGGTTGTCATCGTAGAGAGCCTTTTCAAAACGGGCGTCCGACCACGCCACGGTATTTTTTTTCGATAGCCTCTTATGGTACACATCAATGGCCGCGCGTCCAAGAATGCGGTAGGTGTGCCCGAAGTCTGGCGGTGGCGAAGAAACGGCCTGGCGGCCTATTCGCTGGGCGCGGACGGAAAATACGTTGAGTGTGAATTCAGCTTGAACCTGCCGATGCTGCGCGTGAAGGATCTTGAGCCGTTTCTCGATTTTCAGTTGGCGGCGAATGAAACCGTCTGGATCCGGCAATTTCGCTCCTGGGTGCGAGAGCGTTTCGCGGCGAAGTAGCCAAGC
>DASVGM010000005.1:0-4624 GCA_036379555.1 Pirellulales bacterium
GCTTGGCGTGAGGCCCGTCAAGGCGGGCCAGGGTTCTTTGCCTTTCCGTACATCTCACCGATCATTTATTTGCCCGGCCATGCCTTTGAAAACGCGAACGTCGCCCCGCTCATCGGCGCGAAAACCACCCACGAATTTGTCAGTGGAACCTTAAAATGAGGATTTGAGCCTGGGCCACCGCAATGGCAGTATTGATCCAAGGGTTTTCAGTCATCGTCCGCCGTGCGACGCTTGACGCCAAATACAAAGGTGGCAGCGCCGAGTATCAGCGAGACTGCCCCAACGCCACGTTCTGCGCCGACGAACATCTCTGTCGCATCGGTTTCATGGTAGAGCGCGATGCCGAGATATTTGTCGCGCACCTCGCGGCAAAGGGCCTGACTCCGTCTCGCGGCGGCGCCGCTGAGGACGTGGCGATCATCGACGCCGAGAAGGGGCTATTGTGTCCGTGCCCGTGGCTCGTCGTGGGCAGATTCGGTAAATGGGCCATAGCGTGGCTCGCCGGCGCACCGCATGGCGACTTACACGCGCCTCAAGGGTGGGACGCCGACGCCGAAATGCGATACATGAGCGCCGAGGAGATGAACGAGCGCTTGGAATTCGTGCGCGCGGAGGATGGCGTCGACGTCTACCGCGACAAAGCGACCGGCAGGCAACTGTACGTCGGCCGCGCGTTCGCGGAGCCTGCTAATTCGAGTTCGCGTTATGCGGAATTGTATCAGCAGGCGTGCAAGCTGATCGAAGGGCTTCTTGCTGCCGGTAATGAAGAGCCCGGCAGATTGCGGCGCCGCGATCGAAAGCGTTTGCAGGACGCGGCCCCGCTCTTCGTCGCAGCCGTGGAACTCAATCCGGAGAGTTGGCCGGCCATGTGGCTGCTGGGTAAGATTTACCAACGGCTGGGCGACCACGCCGCCAGCCTGGCGTGGTTCAGTCGCGCGCATCGCGTCAACCCCGACCATCCCGACGTGGCGCGCGAGGCCGCCATCGCCGCGATGGATTTGGGCCGACCCGACGAAGCCGTCGGCTTTTGCGAACGTGCCATTGAGGCCAGCCCCGACGATGCGGGCCTTCACGCCAATCTCGCCCTGGCTCTTCTCTTCTCGCAGCGGCCGGTCGAAGCGCAGGTGGTCGTTCACGACGCTGTGATACGCGAGCCGGCCGATGAAATCACCCGCAACATTGCCGCCCTCATTGAGGAGGTGATACGTGGCAAGCGACGTTGCCCGCGGCATATTCGAGACTTGTAGTGCTGGGAGAAGATCATGTCGCCACTCACGCGCCGCGTTTTTTTGTCGGGTTCGGCCGCGGCCACGTGCGCCGCCGTGGCCGGCGCGGCGGAACCGGTCGCGCGGCCTAAGATCAAAATCGGACAGATCGGCGTCGGCCATGCCCATGCCTCAAAGCTGGCGGTCTTCCGCCGCTCGCATGATTTTGAGGTCGTTGGCGTCGTGGAAGAAGATGCCCAATTGCGCGACTGGGCCGCTTCGCAGCCGGCGTTTCGCGATTTGCCGTGGCTGACACGGCGACAATTACTCGACGTGCCGGGCTTGCAACTCGTGCTTGTGGAAACCCACGTCCGCGATCTGCTCGACGCGGCCGAGGCCGCCGTCGAGGCCGGCAAACATGTGCATCTCGACAAACCCGCCGGCGAATCGCTGCCGCAATATCGGCGCATCCTGCAATCGGCGGCCAGCCAAAAACTGCTCGTGCAAATGGGCTATATGTACCGCTACAACCCCGGCGTTGTCCTGCTGCGGCAGGCGCTGCAAGCCGGCTGGCTCGGCGAGGTCTTTGAAGTGACGGCCGTGATGAGCAAGGTCGTCGCCCCCGCCGACCGACGGAAACTGGCCGAGTATCCGGGCGGAATCATGTTCGAGTTGGGTTGCCATGTGATCGACCTGGTGATCGGCGTGCTCGGCAAGCCCGATCGCGTGACGGCGTTTCCGCGGCGAGTTTCGCCGGCCGATGACAAGCTGGTCGATAACATGTTGGCGGTTCTTGAATATCCGCGCGCCACGGCCACGGTGCGGTCGAGCGCCGTGGAGGTCGATGGTTTTTCGCGCCGGCATCTCACGGTTTGCGGCACGCAAGGCGCCTTTCATATTCAACCGCTCGACAACCCGGTCGTTCGCGCCACCTTCGCCGCGCCGCACGGCGACTATCGCGCCGGCTATCAAGACATCGCGTTGCCAAAGTACGAGCGATACATCGCCGACGCCGCCGACATCGCCGCCGTGATTCGCGGCGAGAAACCGGCCGATTTTTCTTACCAACACGACCTGGCCGTGCAGGAGGCGCTGGTGCGCGCGAGCGGATTGACGGGCTAAAGCCGCAACACGCGCCGCGCGTTCTCGCGCAGAATCTTCGCCTCGACGTCTTCCGGCAGGTCAACCTCGTCGAACAAGGCGAACTGCGGCACGTCTTGGCCGGGCGAAAGAAAATCGGTGCCGAACATCAGCCGGTCGGCGCGGCGAATGAGAAACTCTCGCCCGAACTTCAGGTCGCGGCGGATGGCGTTGGCGCCGCTGCCGGCGGACAGATCGCCATACAGATTGGGAAATTTGTCCATGAGTGCGTCGATCGCGCCGCCTTCGGCGACTTCTCCGCGCGGATAGCCGCCCAAGTCGGCTTGCATCGTGACGCGGGAGATGGAGGCCCACCAGCCCGGCCCATGACCGATCAACGTGAGCGTGGGGTTCTCAGCCAGCGCTTTGGCCAGGCCGGGCAGGCCCGGCGCGTCGATATTGCGCTGGTTGTCGAGATGAAAGAGTACCGGCAGCTTGACTTCGGCGCAGGCGGCGAAGAGAGTCAGGTTTTGGGGCGAATCCATCCGCACGCCGGGCTTATGTTCGCCAAAGCCTTTCGCGCCGGCGTCGATGTATCGCTTCAACATCTCGACAAGCCCCTTCTTTCCACCGTTGAAGCTGGTACGCGGATCGATCGAGCAGAACGGCACGAGCCGATCGCGGTGCGGCGCCGTTTCGGCCAGCACAAAGTCGCTGGTCAACGGGTAGCTCGATGACTCGGGCGAAATCAAAGGCAAGACGATCGCTTGCGTGACGTCGTGGGCGTCCATCCATCGCAGCAAACCTTCCGCTGTGAGCGGCTGCGTGGTGTTCCAGGTCTGCCCCAGATGCGTATGGACGTCGATGAAGCGACTGGCCGGTTTGGTTTGCCGCGCGCGCGTCATGGAGGGTAGAGTCAGTGCGGCGGCGGCCCCGCAGAGGCAACGATGGAAGTGACGTCGAGAGGTCATTTGGCTAGTTCCAGGAAGGTGTGGCGGCATGCGCGTGTCTGCACCCGGATTATTCATCGGCCCGTAGCAGACTTCGTGAGAAGTCTGGCCGTGGCCGCGATTTACGGCCAGAACTCTCACGAGTTCTGCTACACTCTCACGAGTTCTGCTACGCGGAGTGTGCCCTTCACGCGAGAGACGATGA
This sequence comes from Pirellulales bacterium, assembly GCA_036379555.1. GTDB lineage: Bacteria > Planctomycetota > Planctomycetia > Pirellulales > JAICIG01 > DASSFG01. Next base: position 3,441 of record DASVGM010000005.1, read on the forward strand.
ACAATCCGGGTACATCGTCACATTGGACATTATGCGCCGGCTCGCTGGGTTTTCAACACGGCACCGAGCAATGGGCGCCGCTCGCGATGGCAGGATCGTCTAGATCAAATCGCCGCGTACATCACGTCGGTGCGCAGCACGTACTTGTGGCCTCGCAGCACTGCTTCGCCCTTGTGCCGCAGTTCGTGCCGAAAGAAAAGGCCCATTCCACGCTCCGGAAATACCTTCTGTGAACAAAACGCGGTTGCACCACCTTCAAATCCATCGTTGAGGTAGACCATGTATGTAATGAGGCTGCGTTCACCATTCTGGCGTTCAAACGCGCCGTCGATATGCCACTCAAATTGCTCGCCGGGATCATAGCGGTACAACCGTAGACGTTCGTTTACGCCTATGGCCCGCCAAAAACCAAGTTGCTTGGGTATCCAGGGCCAAGCGCGATCACAAAGCGCGGTCGCGTGCGAGGGATCGTCAAACATCACGCGCCGGTTGTTCCGCACGTTCGGCTCGTACGACGGCCCGAAGGTTCCTTGAATCGGAGCGGGAGCGAAACCCATGCTCTCACCCAGCGCGATGTAGTCGTCGCATTCGGCATTCGTAAAGAGATGCCGAACCGCGAAAATCTCGTCGGCAAGTTGCAAATAATCTGGTGCCATGTATCCCTCAAACGGCTATGATCATCATCAACAGGGATTGACAGGCGAGAATCCAACAAGGTTCAGCCCCACGATCCCAACTCTCAACACCATTCGCGCTCTGGAGTGTGCCATGGGAATGACGTTTGACGCAACCCTCAAAGATTTGGGGCGAGATTGCCCGCAAGGCATTTTGGCTGAATTTGACCAGCCGCCGACGGCGCAAGTACGTGTGCTCAATGCCGACTTATCGGCCGTCACGAAGGCGGCCGACCTTGTCTTGGGCATCGGCGAGCCTCAGATGGAAATCGTGCATATCGAATTCCAGTCGAGCGCCGCGGCCTGGAAGCACGCCGATCTCGTGGCGTACAACGCACTGCTCTTCGATCAATACCATGTTCCCGTTCACACGATTCTCATTCTTTTACGGCCGCAGGCGGCCCATGCCAATATCGACGGCCAAGTGAGTTACTCCGCGCGGCCGGGACGTGGTAGAATGCACTTTGAATATGAAGTGGTCCGCTTGTGGGAGCGGCCCGCCGAGCGGCT
>DASVGM010000006.1:0-11136 GCA_036379555.1 Pirellulales bacterium
GGGTCGCGATGTATTTATCCTTGCGCGCGTCGGCCTCCAGCAGCGCCCGTTCGGCGGCGACATGGTCGTCGATGTCGGTGCTGGTGCCGCACCAACGCGTGATGTGGCCGCTTTCATCGCGCACCGGCGCCGCGCGGCCCAGGTGCCAACGCATGCCCCCATCTTTTCGTCGCAAGAGATAGGTGCTTTCCCAGCATTCCCCCATGGCCAACGCCGCGTGCCAACCACGCACCAGGTGCGGCAATTCCTCCGCATCGCAAAACCGCTCCCAGCCGCGGTTTTCGAGCTCTCGCGGCGCGGCTCCGGTATAGTCGTACCAACGGGCGTTGAACCAAATGACATCGCCGCGCGGGTTGGCCACCCATACCAATTGCGTGATCGAATCGGTCAAAATGCGAAACTGCTTCTCTGTCTGGTCGTTCAGCGCCTGGTGCATCGCCTCGCAGATGTGGCTGATGACAAGCCCAATGAGCACGAACACGCCGGCGCTCACGCCATCGGCCAGATGGTCGATGCGCAACGATTCAAAGGGGCGCATGACGAAATAGATTCCCGAGAAGGCGCCGAGCAGCGTTGCCAGCGTTCCCGGGCCACGACCGCCCCACCAGGCGGCGGCGATCGCCGCGAGCAAGAAGGGAAACAATTGCGCCCGTTCCAGCAGCACTTCACTCAGCAGCAGGCGGCAAACCAACACCGCCGCGCAGCCCGCCACGGCGATCGCATATCCCATGTATTTTTTGTAGGGCTTCATGACGACGTTCCTTCCCGTCGGCTTCGGTAGCACAATCCCCCAGCCTAGCACGAACCCCAAGCAGTATGCTCCGCCAGCAGCCCGCCCATTCTTTCATTTTATGGCGGCCTGCCATTGTGTCAACAAAATGAATGAGATGTTTTGGGAAAAATATATGGCGCAAACGCGCCAGGCTGGGCCGAGAATAGGCCGCCCCGGCGGCCGATTGGGCGGCAAAGCTTCGCCAAGCTACGGACGCGGTATGATCCGTTTTTTAGGAAAGCTAAGTGATTTGGCGAAAATTGGTTCCGTAGTCTCAAGGCGTGTTCATGGGTCAGCCGATACGGTAGGTGTCCCTCAACGAGGAAGTACGTGCCGACAACGGAACGTATTTTAGGGAGCCCCAGGCAACCGACCCGGTTAATTATCGAGCCAAGGATTGGCTCGACGGACCTGGGACAGCACCTTGTGAACTGTGGGCTTACGACCCACGCGAACCAAACCACGACTGCCTTTGCCGTCACCCGCGGCCGCCGCCACGGCGTCTGCGAGTATCTCTCCCCGCAGAGAGACATCGCTCCCGTGCGCTCGAGCGGTGTGTCGGAAGAGGCTTGTTCGACAGGCTTGGGCACGCGTTTTCGCCCTCAGTTCCATGTAAAGGAGACGTTGCTCGATGAAATGGAACATGTTTTTAGGAGCACTCGTTCTCAGCTTAGGTCTTTCTAGCCAAAGCTTTGGCTTCGACCTGCTGAACCGAATGTTGGGCCGTGGCGGCGGTGGCGGAAGCTGCTGCCAGTCATGCTGCGAGCCCACCTGCTGTGAGCCGAGCTGCTGCGCGCAATCCGCGTGCTGCGACCCGGCCTGTTGTCAACCCGCTTGTTGCGAACCGGCCTGTTGCGAACCGGCCTGTTGCGAACCGGCCTGTTGCCAGCAAAACTGCTGCCAGCAGAGCTGCTGCAACTCCGGTTGCGGCAAGCGACACGGCTTGTTTGGCCGCATGAAGGGCTTGTTTGGCGGTTGCCACAAGAGCTGCTGCAATAGCTGCTGTGAACCCGCCTGCTGCGAACCCGCCTGCTGTGAGCCAGCCTGCTGCGAACCAGCTTGCTGCCAGCAAAACTGCTGCGGCAATAGCGGCTGCGGCAACAACTGCTGCAACAGCAACAACTGCTGCAAAAAGAAGCGTTGCAGCCTCTTGAGCAACCTGTTCAAGCGGCGCAAGTGCTGCCAACCGTCCTGCTGTGCCTCGAGCTGCTGCGGTAGCTGTGGCAACGGCGGCGGCTGCCCCAGCGCCCCGGCGGATGGCGGTGCCACCCCGGCCGAGGCCGGTGGCGATGTCACCCAGATGCCGCCCGCCCCGGTGACCGATCCGTCGGCCTACATCCAGGGCCGTCACACGGTTGCCTCGACCCGCTCGCTCGTGCAGCGTAATTAGTTCAGACGGTTGACGGTTCAGGGGCGACAACCGAGGGGCAGAACTGAGGGCAGACTGAATAAGACCTGCCTGGGATTCACTTCCCAGGCAGGTCTTTTCTTTGCGCGGTTGCTATTTTTCGCAAAAAAATTCGCCGGCTGTAACTTTTCCGCGCCAGCCGCCACTTTCTCACTGACACGCGCTAAAGTTGTGGCGCCGCCGCTTCCCGCGCTGGATGCCCAACGATCTCCGCTCCCTGTCGCGCTCGTCTTGGACTTTTCCCGGAAGTGCCGGCCGTCGCCCAGGGAGCGGGTTTTTTTACCCGCCGGCAGTGTCTTTTCCAGACCTAATCTTCGGGTTCGACGCGACTGGACGATGGGCCTCCTAGCCCGTCATGTTCGCGTGGTGACGGGCTAGGAAGCCCATCCTACGCGACGACCGCCCTGCCGCGCCCGAAGATTTCGCGTGGGCAAGACAATCGTCGCCGCAGGCACTGGCCAGTACACGCGCTGACTGGATTGACAAGCCGCCCCTCATCCCTGAAACTTGGGCTAAATTGGACAATTCAGGAAAACTGCGCAGGCGCTACTCGTGAATCTAAAAGGGCTGATGATCGCGCTCATGGCGGCCGCCGTGCTGTTGCCGGTGGCCGTTACGCTGGTAGTCGCCACGGGCTTCCTGTTTGCCGCTTTCAATGACATGACCGGCGCTCGCGCGTTATTCGCCATCGCTCTTGCTTGCGGGTTGTTGTGGGCCCTTGACCTGGTCGCCCTGTTGCTGGTTTTGAGCTTGGATACGGCCGCCCGGAAAGACGCCGCCGAGCTAGAGCCCGGCGAATTCGATTCGTAGGCATTGTGGCGGCATTGCTCTGGCATCGGCGGCGGCGGCGCATAGAATATTCAAGGGTATCGCTTTACAAGGAAAGCGCCGACATGCCAGGCGCGAAAGGTTCAATTGATATGACGACCGATGCGGCCGCGGCCGGCGAAACGATGGCCTCACCCGCCGAGGAACGACTTGAGATCGATCTGAAAGACCCGGCATTGGCCGCTTTTCTGGCCTGGTTGCTGCCCGGACTTGGCCACTGGTATCAAGGCCGGCGGCACAAGGCGATTTTGTTTTTTGTCTGTATCTTGGGCACCTTCATTTACGGGCTTTACCTGGGCGAAGGTCGGGTGGTATATGCGTCCTGGCGCGACGAGGATCGTCGTCCGCACTATTTCTGCCAAGTGGCTGTGGGACTACCGGCGCTGCCCGCTTTGCTGCAGGCCCAACGAGCCAAACCGATTCCCTTTCCGTTTTATGAAGATTTCATGGTGCCGCCGCAGGTCACGCCCGAAGGAGGCCCAGGCCCCCGGCCCGACGGCCTCGACACCTTGCACAAACGCCTGAACCGTTATTGGGAGTTGGGCACGGTTTACACCATGATCGCGGGTTTGTTGAACATTCTGGCCATTTACGACGCCTGGGGCGGGCCGGCGTATTCCATCGCCGAGAAAAAAGACGACGATGAAGAAGCGGGCGGTGGCGGCGACCCAGACGGCGGCGGCACGGAGGGAAACTCATGATACCGGGCGCGCTTTTACCCTGCCTGCTGTTCGCGGCACATATCAACGATCTTTGGTACGCCATTCCACTGATTTTGGTGGTGAGCGTGGTTTACTCGGCCACGCGCCATGAGTTGGCCGGGCCGATTGTCAGCGGGGCCACGCGCATGGCGGCTTGGATCTGCGCATTCATGCTGGTGGGCTTTGTGCTGCTGTTCACCCTTTCAGCCATGCTCTGACCGCTGGCACTAGAGCGCCGGCATCAATTGGCGGCGTAGGACGTGCGGCATCCAAAGGGCTTTGTCGACGAGTTCGATGAGCACTTCCGGGTCAAATGGCTTGCGCAGGAAATAAACTCCGCCGGCGGTGTGCGCGCGACGCACAATGTCAGGAATCTGCGCGCCCGAGATGAAAATCACCGGCGTTTCGCCCACACCGGGGCAATCACGCAATTGCTGATAGAGCTCCAGTCCGCTGGTCTTGCCAAGGTCGATGTCAGACACAATCAAATCTGGCGGGGCACGGCGAACATATTCCAGCGCCATCTCCGCGGAAGAGGCCCATTGGCAAGCGTAGTCGGTCGCTTGCAGGGCTTGGGCCACGTCATTGATCGCGCTCGGTTCGTCGTCAATCACAAGGATGGTTGTCGTTGTGCGAGTTAGTTGCAGCATGTCGGCTCTTTCTCGATACCAAAGTTGGCGGAAGGTTTCCTCAGTGGCCCCGGCAGGTCACCCTTCGCTTCGTCAAACAGAATCAGCCTGCTACAGATAAGTTTTTGCGGTTTACCCAGTCGGAATAACCGACACACACGGATTTAACCATTTCGGTACAACATAATCAAACCACTTTGGGGATAAAAAGCCGCCCGACAGTACCGACAAATTACCCATTTTGACGAAAAAGCTTGACCTATCTCACTTTCCACGAATAAATTTACTTGGATGATGCCGATGTTTATTCTGGGCGCATCCTCCTGGTTCTGGCAGTTTTCTTGGGATCGGTGGCCGGCCTTTTGGCCTGAGGCCGGCAGGTGACAGGAGGCCTTCATGGAAATAAAACCTTCGACTTCAGTTCTTTACCGCTTTTTCGCCGGCTTGGCGGAATACACGTTTGAGGCACGCCTGGGCGTGGCCGATCCGCCGTTGATCGACTACATGGCTTTGCTTTTGACCCGCTTTGTGCATAGCGACGCCATTTATACGATTCGCAACCCGGCCGGGCGACGCCTGGAAGAGGTAGCGGAAATGTTGTTGGAGGGCGATGCCCGAATTGGCAACCCGCGGCGCGAAGTTCACCGCCATATTGGCGACTTCACGCTGTTTTGGACCGGCGTTTATCCGGAGGCCCTCCGCCGGCTGCAATCAGCGACGCGAATGGACTATTTCGTCGATTATTGCGAGCAGGGTAAGCGGGCCTACCACATCGCGGCCACGATTCCCACGATCGAGCACCCTGAAGAGAACGAGGTGCTCGAACGGCTGAGCCACGACTTTGAGCTTTGCGCGTTTGGTTTGGGGGAAGTGCGCCGCGAGTGGGAACGCCGCGATGGCGAGCCGGGCTTGCCGCTGCTTTTCTAGTGCCATGTCCAGACTTAATCTTAGGGTTCGACGCGACTGGAGGATGGGCCTCCTGGCCCGTCACGTTCGATTGGTGACGGGCTAGGAAGCCCATCCTACACGGCGCCCCCCCTGCGGCACACGGAAATCTAGTGTGGACAAGGCACTAGAACCTGTGGCAAAACATCTACTCCAAGGCCGCACGGCCCGCGCGATCGCCATAGCCGTGCGGATGGCTCGCATGCCAGCGCCACGCCGTGGCGACAATCGCATCAAGCTCCACGAACTTGGGCGTCCAGCCGAGCACTTGGCGTGCGCGCCGCGCGTCGGCCACCAGCTCAGGCGGATCGCCGGGCCGGCGCGGGCCGATTTCTTCGGGAATATCGCGGCCGGTCACGCGCCGGCAAGCATCGATCACCTCGCGCACGCTCTGGCCGTGGCCCGTGCCGAGATTGAGTTTGAGTCCCTCGCCCGGTGTCAGCCGTTCGAGCGCGAGCGCATGGGCGCTGGCCAGGTCGTCGACGTGAACGTAGTCGCGAATGCAGGTGCCGTCGGGCGTGGGATAGTCGTCGCCGAAGAGGGTGATCCGTTCGCGTTGGCCCAGGGCCACTTGCAACACGATGGGAATCAAGTGCGACTCCGGCGAGTGGTCTTCGCCCAGGTCGCCGTGCGGATTGGCGCCCGCCGCGTTGAAGTACCGCAGCGCCGCATAGGCGAAGCCGTAAGCATGGGCGTAATCCTCCAAGGCCCGCTCAATGGCCAGCTTGGTGAAACCATAAGGATTGATGGGCTGTTGCGGTTCGTCCTCGCTGATAGGCATATTTTGCGGCGCGCCGTAGGTGGCCGTGGTACTGGAGAAGACGATCTTGGCGACGCCGGCGGCCCGCATGGCTTCCAAGAGCGACAAGCTGCCGCCGACGTTGTTGCGATAATACTTCGCGGGATCGGCCACCGACTCACCGACGAGCGCAAAGGCGGCGAAGTGCATGACGGCGTCGATGGCCTTTTCGCGCAGGGCGGCGGTCAGCCGTGTCTGGTCGTGCAGATCGCCCTCAATGAGCCGGCCGGCCAGTGCCGCCGCGCGATGTCCAAGGCCCAAATTGTCGTAGACCCAGACATCGTGGCCGGCCTGGTCGAGAAAGCGCGCGGCATGGCTGCCGATATAGCCCGCCCCGCCTGTCACCAGAATCTTCACCATCGCCCTTTCGCTATAAACCGCGGAAACGCTACGCGCGAATTCTAGCATATTCTGGCGCCGTTTTCGTAGCCGACTACAGACGATGCACGAGGTTAGCTTTCTGGCGGGTGGTTGTTTAGAATAGATGTCATAATTTTGCCCTACCCAACCATGCCTAATGAGGAGCCCCGCCATGCCACGCTCAACACGCCGCAAGTTCTTACAATCGTCGTTCGCCGCCGCCGGTTTGGCCACGCTCGCCGGCACGCGCTCGTCAGGAAAGGTGGTCGGCGCTAATGACGCCATCCGCGTCGGCATTGCCGGTGTCAATGGCCGCGGCGTCGAACATATTCGGCAATTCGCCTCCATTCCCGGCGTGCAAATCACCTATCTCATCGACCCGGATCAAAAGGTTTTGGAGCGCCGCGTCAAGGAAGTGCAATCGCTCACCGGGCAAACCCCCAAAGCCATTCAAGACGTGCGGCAGGCGCTGGACGACAAAGAACTGGACGTGGTCACCGTCGCCACGCCCAACCACTGGCATTCGCTGATCGCGATTTGGGCCTGCGACGCCGGCAAAGACGTGTACGTCGAAAAGCCGTGCAGCCACAACGTGCATGAAGGCCGCATCGCCGTCGATATGGCCCGCAAAAAGGGCCGCATCGTGCAACACGGCACGCAGAGCCGCAGCGACGCCGCCTGGGCCGGCGCCATCGACTTCATTAAGTCGGGCAAGGCCGGCAAGTTGCAAGTCGCCCGTGGAATTGTCTATAAGCCGCGCAAGAGCATCGGCATTAAAAAGCCCGAAACGCCGCCCGCAAGCCTCGATTTCAATCTCTGGTTAGGCCCCGCCCCCTCGCAACCCTTCCACCGCAACCTGGTGCATTACAACTGGCATTGGTTCTGGGACACGGGCAACGGCGACATTGGCAACCAGGGCGTGCATCAGATGGACATCGCGCGCTGGGGCATCGACGGCGCCACCTTGCCCAAGAGCGTTGTCAGCTTCGGCGGCCGCTTTGGCTATGAAGACCAGGGGCAAACGCCCAACACGCAAATCGCCGTTTTCGACTACGGTCCCGCGCAGCTTATTTTTGAGGTGCGCGGCCTGCCCACCGAAAGTTACCCGCACGTGACGCACCCCACCGGCGACAATGTTTTTCATTGCGAAGGCGGGCTAGTCACGCGGCAGAACTTCTACCCCAAGGGGAGCGACCAGCCCGAAAAAATTCCCAGCGGCCAGGTCGGCCCCGGCGGCGGGCACTTCAGCAACTTCATCACCGCCGTGCGCAGCCGCAATCAGGAAGAGTTGAACGCCGACATTTTGCAAGGGCATTATTCATCGGCCCTGTGCCACCTGGCGAACATCTCCTACCGGCTGGGCGAGAAGGCGCCGTTTAATCCGCAAACGAAGGCCTTTGGCGACAACAAGGAGGCTTATGAAACCCTGGCTCGCACGGCAGAACACTTGACGAAAAACGGCCTGCAGCTCGACGGCGAGCAATATCAGCTTGGACGGCAATTGGCCTTTGATCGCGACAAAGAGAGCTTTGGCGGCGACGACGAGGCCAACCGCCTGCTCACGCGGCAGTATCGGGCGCCGTTTGTCGTGCCTGACAAAGTGGTGTAATTGAAATTAGCGGTTGCAATTCGCGCCGAACATGTTAGATTCTCGGTTTAAGTTGTTAAGAAACAATCGGTAGCAAGAGTCTCAGCAGCATCATTCCCCCGAAAGCCCTTGATTGGCCGGAGCCCCCTTTTTCGGGCGCGAGACGCCGGCCAGGCGAACAATTGCAGTAGCAGATGGCGATTACCAAAGAGCGAAAACAGACACTGATCGGTGATTATCGGCGCGGTGAAAACGACACCGGTTCGCCCGAAATCCAAATCGCAATCCTCACCACGAGGATTGGCGAACTGACCGAGCACCTGCGAACGCACAAGAAAGACTACGCCAGCCGGCGCGGCCTGTTGATGATGGTCAGCCGCCGCCGCCGCTTGCTGGACTACCTGAAAAAGGTTAGCCCGCAACGCTATCTCGATATTATTCGCCGGCTCGACATTCGCAAGTAGGTTTTCGGGGGAACGAGAGCCCATTCTCAAGCCGGTGCCCAGCGCGTGTGCGTTGGATTTGCGCCGCAATTGACGAGTAGGCTCAAAATGTCCGCGGCTGGGACGCGTAACAGGAAAACAGGAACCAGCCTTGAAAGTACGCGTAGAACGGCAAATTGGGGTCAGTACATTTTCGATCGAAACAGGATTTCTCGCCAAGCAAGCAGCCGGAAGCTGCCTGGTGCAATATGGCGAAACGGTGATCTTGGCCGCTGCGGCCACAGGCCCGGCACGCGAGGGCATCGACTTCTTCCCGCTCACCTGCGACTATCGTGAGCGCACGGCCGCGGCCGGCAAGTTTCCCGGCGGCTTTCTGAAGCGTGAAGGCCGGCCGACCATGAAAGAGACGCTCACCAGCCGGCTCATGGATCGGCCCATTCGGCCGCTCTTTCCCGATTGGTTTCACGATGAAGTGCAAATTCAGGCCAATGTCTTGGCCAGTGACCGCCAGAACGACGCCGACGTGCTGGCCATGAACGGCGCCGCCATCGCCCTGGGCCTTTCTCCGCTGCCCTTCCAGGGGCCGGTGGCCTCGGTGCGATTGGGCCAGGTTGACGGCGAGTTTGTCGCTTTTCCCACCCAGGACGACCTGGAAGAAAGCGATCTCGATCTAATCGTCTCGGGCAATTACGACTCGGTGCTGATGATCGAGGGCTTCGCCCGTGAGCTGAGCGAAGAACGTATGTTGGCGGCCATCGACGAGTGCCACCGCATTATTCGCGAGATTTGCGACTTGCAGAACGAGCTGTTTCGCAAGGTGCAGGTGGAGAAAAAGCAATACGAGATTCCCCCGGCCGACGGCACGTTCGACACGCTGCGCCAGCGTTATTACGACGCCTTCCGTCAGGCCAAGCAAACGGAGGGCAAGCACGCACGGGCGGATGCCGTCGCCGCGCTGAAAGCACGCGTGGTCGCAGAGTTGAACCCCGATGCCAGCGCGCCGACCGTCGAACCGGCGAAGCTGAGCCACGCCTGGCACCAGCTTGAGGAACTTATCGTGCGCGACCTGATTCTCAGCGGCACTCGCGCTGACGGTCGCGGCGCCAAAGACCTGCGGTCGATTCATTGCGAGGTGGACGTGCTGCCGCGGGTGCATGGCTCGGCGCTTTTCCAGCGTGGCGAAACGCAGGCGCTGGTCACCATCACGTTGGGCACCAACCGCGACGAGCAGCGGGTTGACGGATTGATCGACGAATATTCCAAGAAGTTCATGCTCGATTATTATTTCCCCTCGTATTCGGTCGGCGAAGTGCGGCCGATTCGCGGCCCAGGCCGCCGGGAGATCGGTCACGGCGCGTTGGCCGAGCGCAGCGTGAAGCCGGTGCTCCCCTCGCCGGACGAATTTCCCTATACCATTCGCGTGATTTCCGACATTCTGGAATCGAATGGTTCCAGTTCGATGGCCAGCGTTTGCGGCGCCACGCTGGGCCTGATGGCCGCCGGCGTGCCAATCAGCAACCCGGTGGCGGGCATTTCGGTGGGCCTGGTGAAAGAAACCGACGCCCGCTGGACGTTGCTCACCGACATCATCGGCGACGAAGACCATTTCGGCGACATGGATTTCAAAATCGCCGGCACGCAAAACGGCATCACGGGCATTCAGCTCGACCTCAAGATCAAGGGCATTAGCCGGGAGATCATTGAGGGTACGATGGCTCAGTCTCGCGAGGCGCGCATCCATATTTTGCGGCAAATGCTCTCGGCCATTTCGCGGCCGAACGAGGAGATTTCGCAATGGGCGCCGCGCCTGCTGCGCACGACGATCAACCCCGACAAGATTGGCGCGTTGATTGGTCCGGGCGGCAAGACGATTCGCGGCATTCAAGAAGCGACGGGGGCCGTCATCGAAGTCGAAGACGACGGCACGGTCACCGTGGCCAGCCACGACGCCGAATCGGCCGCGGCGGCCATGCGCCGCGTGGAGGCCCTGACCGAAACGGTGAAGATCGGCAAAATCTACGAAGGCCGCGTGACGAGCATCAAGGAGTTCGGCGCCTTCATTGAGATTTTGCCCGGCAAAGACGGCCTCTGCCACATCAGCGAGCTTTCCGACGGTTACGTGAACAGCGTGAACGACGTTTGCAAGGTGGGCGACGAGATGCTGGTCAAGGTGATCGCCATTGACGACCAGGACCGTGTAAAGCTCAGCCGCCGCCAGGCGATCGTGGAAGAAGAGCAGCCCGTCGGCAGCGAAAGCGGCGACTAAGGGGGGGCATCGGCCCAGGTAGAAGCAACGCACACTGCGTAGCAGAATTCGTGAGAATTCTGGCCGTAGCCTGATGGCACGACCCGACTTCTTAGGTCGGGCGAAAGAATAGCTTTGACAATTGGAATCGCAGCTTTTGATTCGCGGGCAAGTTCCGGCCTCCGCCGGGCTCGTCCCTAAAGTCACGAGATTAAGCGGCAACTCGACAATCAGCGACGGTAGCGGACGATGCCCTCGGCTTGCCCGAGGGAGTTTCACGTTGGCTGTCTACAAACGCGGCTTTCCCTACGCTCCCGATTTTGCCCCGCTTGGCCGCCGAAGGCGGCCAAGTGGGGCAAAATCGGGAAGAGGGGCGGCGGCAACGCCCGATTTAGACGGCCAACGTGAATCTCCACCC
>DASVGM010000007.1:0-8419 GCA_036379555.1 Pirellulales bacterium
GCCTCGCCGTTGAAGTTGGCGTCGTAACCGTTTTGAATCAGAATGCGGGCCTTCTTTTCTTCCTTGGCCTTGCACTCGATGAACTCCATGATGTCGGGGTGCCAGACCTTGAGCGATTGCATCTTGGCCGCGCGGCGCGTCTTGCCGCCGCTCTTGACCACCGCCGCGATCTGGTCGTACACCCGCATGAACGACAGCGGCCCCGACGGCCTGCCGCCGCCCGACAGCTTTTCGCGATGCGAACGCAACGTCGAAAGATCGGTGCCGGTGCCGGAGCCGAACTTGAAGAGCATCGCTTCGCTGCGGGCCAGCTCCATGATGTCTTCCATGTTGTCATCGACGCTTTGAATAAAGCAGGCCGAACCCTGCGGATATTCATACGGGTTATCGGGCTGGCGAACCTCGCTGGCTTCGGCGTCCCAATGCCAATTGCACTGGGCGCCCTTCACGCCGTACTGATGATACAGCCCCACGTTGAACCACACCGGCGAGTTGAACGCGCCGTGCTGATGCAAACAGAGCCAAGTCAAGTCGCGATAAAATCGCTCACCGTCCTCGGCCGCGGCGAAATAGCCGTCCTTGACGCCCCAATCGGCGATGGTGCGTGTGACGCGGTGGATCAACTGCCGCACGCTCTTTTCGCGTTCGGGCGTGGCCACCTCGCCATAAAAATACTTGCTGCACACCACGTTGGTGGCAAGCTGGCTCCAAAACGTGGGCACCTCGCAATCGTTTTGCTCAAAGAGCACCTCGCCCGACTCGCCTTTGATGGCGGCCGTGCGGATTTCCCATTCGACGGTATCGAACGGGTCGCCCTCGGTCGGGCAAAAGCGCGGGTCAATCACCAGCCCGCGAGAAAAACGTCGGCTGACCTTGCCGGCGGCGCGATCGGCAACCGCCGCCGCTCCGCCGGAACCAAAATTCTGATCTGACATGGGCGAACCCCCCTGCGAAAGTAAACTGGGCATCCATTTCCAATAAACAGGAGTGCATATCTAGGTGAACATATCGGCAGTTTGATGCCCTGGGGATGCCATTCTTAGGGCTAAAAATGTCGTCATTTGTCCGGCGGCCGGCCGGACGCTCACCCAACCTCAAACCACAACATATTGTATGTCACGCGTCCATAACCACAAGATGCTGTAGTAGGGCCAAAGTTTAACGCATTTCTCACAGGCGTCAACTGAATTCCTAAAATGGTGTCGCAAACCCTTGGGGCAGCGGATGATAGCACGATGGCTGCTAGCATCGCCGAACTGGGTTGTCGCGGAGCGACCTTCACTCAGACCGCACGGATTGACGGCGCGTTCCGGTGGCCGCCTTGTTCCAGCGTTTGCGCGGGTCACAGGTGGAGCTTGCTGATTTGCTCGCGTTGGCCTAACCTGAGAGTAATAGGCGGAAATGAGATCGGTTGCTGGCGACGGTGTGTCTCACTTCCGCCCGCGTGGAGAATAGAATTTCCGACAAGGAACCGCCCATGTCTTACCACCCTCGACTCGATGAACACGGGTTTCCGATTCCCCCGACGTTCGATGACGATGTTCCACGTCGTCCTCGCGGTTCGTTTTTGACCGCCACCGTTCGCTCGTTGCTGGTGCTGGCGTTTATCGGCTTGTTGGCGGGGTGGGCTTGGAAATCGGACTTGGCCAGCGACGTCAGGCGGTTGATGGCTCGGCGGCTAATTTCCAACGCCGCCCACAAATATCGCAATTTGGGCGATGCGCCGGGGGCCCTTGCCGATTTGGATCGCGCCGCCATTTGGGCGCCCAACGAGGCGGTGATTTACGGGTTTCGGGCCGAAGTGAGATTCACGCAAGGAGACATCACCGGCTGCCTGTCCGACCTCAACCAGACCATCCGGCTCTCACCGCGATATTCTCGCGCCTACCTTTTGCGCAGCCAGGTTTATCAGCGGCTCGATCGTCATCGCGACGCGATCGACGACCTGACCAAAGCGATTCATCTCAGTCCCAGCCGCGACACGCTGACGCGCAACAACCGGGCCTACGCACGCGCCGTGGCCAACGTCGAAATTGACGAGGCGCTCGTGGATGTGCAGCAAGCGCTCGACTTCATCGAACAAGATTTGGCCGAGGCTCAGCGTGGATTTAATCAGGCTGAAACGGCCGACCTCACGGAACAAAAGGCGACTTATCTCGATACGCGCGGCTACATTTATTTCAGGCAGGGCAAGCAAGAAGCGGCCTTGGCCGACTTAAACCAGGCGATTGAGCTTACCAACACCTATTACGAACAAAAGTTGGCGATGGAGCAACCGGCTCGGCGGCCGGCCTTGCAAAAGCAGTACGATCAGGTGTTTGCCGTGATGTACCATCACCGCGGCCTGGTCTATGAGAAGCTGGGCCGGCCGAGCGAGGCGAAATCCGATCTGGACCACGGCGACAGTTTGGGTTACAACCCCGCCGCCGGCGTATTCTAACGCGAATAGTCCACCGGCGTGCCGCTTTTCCGTTTTAGAATGCCCGCCAGCCGCAAACACCAAATGCCCTTCCGTTCATGCTTGCTGTCGTGGACGGCGGTGGTGGGCAATGCCCACCCTACGGGCGAGTCAACCCGAAATGAAGCTGCAAGAAAGCACTTGGCGCTTGGAGCATGATGCCGCATCGTGTCGCTAGCGGCCCTTGGGCCGGAGAAGTTTTGCCCGGCTGGCAGGCGGTTTTGTTCGGGCCACATGGTTGGCGTCTCGAACAGTGGCTGCGCGAGGGACAGGTCCAGTTGGTAAAGCACGGCCCTTGCCGGGCTGTTTACCGCGTCGATGTCGCCGGCAGTACGCTGTACGTCAAACATTACCGTTGCCGCCGTTGGTGGGATCGTCTGGTCAACGTGTTTCGCCGCAGCCCCTCGCGCCGCGAATTCCACCGCGCTCGCGCCGCGCTCGCACGCGATATTCCCACGGCCGAGCCGGTGGCCTGGCTGGAATTTCGCCAGGCAGGCGTGGCCGGCGACAGCTTTCTAGTCACCCGTGAGATTGCCGATACGTGCTCGCTTGATGAATACCTGCGGTCGGCGCTGCCTCGGCTGGCGCCGGCTTCCGCCGCGCGTATGCGCCACAAATTAGCCAGGGCGCTGGCCCGGCTCATGGCCGCGGCGCATCGGCAAGGCATCGAGCACGACGACCTGCACGCCGGCAATTTGCTGCTGCGCCCGCAAAGCTGCCTGCCTGACGCCGACGACGAGCGCCTGCCCGAAATCTTTCTGATTGATTTGCCGGGCGTGCGCGTCACGCGAGCGCTTTCCTGGCGTCGAACGCGGGTGAGCCTGACGATGCTGGGCGCGGCCTGCTCGATACTCGCCTCGCGGGCGGACCAATGCCGGTTCCTGCGCGCTTATTTCTCTGAGCGGCCCGAACTGACCGATTCAGCTCCAGGCTGGCGGGCGATGGCGGGGCAGATCGCTCGGTCGATACCTGCCCGCAAGCGCCGCGTGGCCCGTAGCCGCGACAAGCGCTCGCAGCGCTCGAACCGTGATTTTTATCAGCGCGCGCAGGACGCGGCCACGGCGTTGGCCGTCACCGATTTACCGGCCGAGCGGTTGGCGCCGCTGTTGCGCGCGCCGCAGGCTTTGCTTTTTGAAAACGTCCATCGTCCTTTTAAGCTGTCGCATCGCAGCATGGTGGTGCGGGCCAAGCTGGCACTTGAGCGGGGCGAGGCGGAGGTGGCGTATAAACGGGTGCGCCATCGCAATTGGTGGAAGACGCTCTTGCATTACTTCCGCCGGAACGCGGCCTTGGCGGCCTGGCATCATGGTCACGCGCTGTTGCTGCGAGGCATTGCCACGGCGCGTCCGCTGGCGGTCATTGAACAACAGCGTTTTGGCCTGCCGGCCGAGGGTTACCTGGCGACGGAGTGGATCGCCGGAGCGCGGAATTTGCACGCCTATGGCTGGGAGCTTGCCGAGCGACCCGCGGCGGAACGGCGGCGCCGAACGCGACAGATATGCGATTCGTTGGGGCGGCTGATCGGCCGCATGCATGCCTGGCACGTATCGCATCGTGACCTGAAAGGCTGCAATATTTTGCTCGTCGAGCGCGAGAACACGGTCGATTGTTTTCTGATCGATGCCGACAGCGTCGCCTTGCCTTATCGTCTCCTACCGTTTTTCCGCGCCTTTAATCTCGGCCGACTGGCGGCCAGCATCGAAGCGCATGCCTGGGTAACGCGCGCCGACCGCTTGCGTTTTTTCAAGGCGTATCTGGCCGAATTGCGGCGCGGCGACCCCGCCGCCTGGCCCGCCGATTGGAAGCAGGGCTGGCGGGCCGTGGCGAAGGCCACGCGCAGCATTCTTGGCCGGCTACGCCGCCACGGTCGCGAAATTGTTTGAACTGTACGCCGGCGCGTGATCGGTCGAGCCACGCCGACCATTCCGGCCAATGGCATCGGCAACTTGCCGAAGTGCCAACATTCGAGATAAACTAAACCGCACGCGGACAGGAATGAGACAATCGGTGCCACCGGAGGATGGGCCTCCTGGCCCGTCACCAGCCAAGGTGACGGGCTAGGAAGCCCATCCTCCCCGAGCGCGTGAAAACGTCTCATTCCTGCCCGCGTGCGGTATAGAAAAGTGGAAATTCGCGTCTCACGCGGGCCGTTGGGAGACTGATATCATGCACCGTTCGCTTTCGCCTTCACCGGCGGCGCCGGTTGACAAAACGATTTATCCTAGTTCGGATGGCCGTCCCTTGGCCGAAACCGGTATTCATTGCAAGAACTTCGTCGCTCTGCTCGATATCCTCGATCGTCACTTCGCCGATGATCCCTGGGTTTACGTGTGGGGGAATCTGTTTGTCTATTATGAACGCGGCAACAAGCGAAAGCACGTCACGCCGGACCTCTTTTTCGTCCGCGGCGTGCCTAAAAACCCCGACAAGCCGCGAGATTATTTTCTCTGCTGGGAGGAAGGTCACACGCCCGATTTCGTCATTGAACTGACCAGCAAGAGTACGCGAAAAGAAGATGTTGGCAAGAAGAAGGAGCTTTATCGCGACGTTTTGAAAGTGCGAGAATACCTGCTGTTTGATCCACTCGGCGACTATCTCAAGCCTCGGCTGCAAGGTTTCCGACTGCGGGATGGCGAATATGAGCCTCTGAATGAAATCGACGGCCGCTTGTCAAGCGAGGTTCTTGGGCTTCATTTCGAGGCCGAGGGAGTAGATTTGCACGTTTATGATCCCGCCAGCGGACAACGCCTGCTTACCACGCCCAAGTTGTTTGACGAAGCGGCGGTGGCAAGAGACCGGGCAACCGCTGAACGCGACCGAGTTTCCGCTGAACGTGACCGGGCAACCGCTGAACGCGACCGGGCAGCCGCTGAACGCGATTCGGTTTCCGCTGAGAACGAGCAGCTTCTGCGTGAGCTTGCCGAACTGAGGCGGCGGCTCGATCTGGCGGGGCCGGCAAGTTGAGATCCGTTTCACTGAGACGCTATCCGAAAACTCGCATTTCGCCGTGCCAGTGCATCGTGGGGTGGCTCGCCGAGCCGTCGTTCGCTTCCAGACGGGCCGGCGGACCGCCCCACGACGAGTTTTCGGATAGCTTCTGAAACCTGACAGATTTCGTCCGCCCCTCGTTGACCGTAAGCTGGAATACGTCGGGCCGAGCGTAACGGCCCACCACCATCTTATTCATTCAAGTTCAATCACCTCGATGTTGTTCTCCGCCGCCATGATTCGCACAGTGCGGATAGGCTTTAATGGGTCGGCATAACGGCCTTGAAACCGGTCTGGCCCCTCTTCGCGGCCCGGCGGAGGCGGCGCCGGCCAACGCAGCGTCAACGCATATTCGCCTTGGGGCGCGCCGTCGCCGGTGGCGTAAGTCGTGAGCTGAAACGAACCGTCATCGCCAACCGTCGCATGCGGGCAATATTCGGCGCGCTTCAAATCGCCATCGACCGCCCAGAGTTGCACTTGCGCGCCCGCCGCCGGCTGCCCGGCGACCAGAACCCGGCCCGCCGCCGGGTACGTGGGAGGACGATCGGTTCTCGGCGGCTTCGCGCAACCCGGAAGCGACAAGAACATCATCATGACGAATGAAAAGCGAATGACGCGGCGTTCAATCATGTCAACATCCGTGCGGCCGTTAGAGAACCTCATCAGGATAAGCCTCACCACCGGCGCGCGTCACGATCGCGGCGAAAACATTGCGATCCAAGCCGACGCGCAAAAAATGAACGGACCCATCCACGAACAGAGCGTTGGCGCCCTCGACATGGAAACTGTAAATTCCCCAAGAGTTATTGCAATTGATCGTGCAAAAACCGCCGGGCGTTTGTCCGTCGTCGCTCCAGGTCTTGTAAATCGCCGAATTAAACGAAGCCCACGGTCCCCACCAATAAGGAAAACGTATTGTGGCGTTGGTTGGCTGGCGCATTCCCAATACCCAATGATCGGGCCGGCCGGCCAGCTCGGAGATCAGCAGCGTGTTCGACTGCCCATCGGTGATGGCCGCCAGCGGCCGCGCGATGTTTTGCGTCATCGCCGCCGTCTCCACCTCGTCGGCGGCCAGCGCGTAAGCCGCCGGCGGCCACCAAAAGGCGTCCACGCAATTGGGGGCGAAATAGTCGCCCGCGGCGCCGACCGTGCCCGCCGGATTGCCATGAACATCGACCAGGTTGACCGCTCTGCCGGCGCCCGGATTGGCCGCGCACGAGTAAATCGGCAGCGGTTTTGAAACGGCGACCGCGTTGCCGGGATCGTAATAGTTCAGGTTGAAGTGGTAATAGCCGGCCACCGTCTCTTGCTCAAGGTACGGCAAAATGTTGACGCACCAACCGCGATACGGCTCGACCACCTGGCAACGCGGCGGCAGCCCCTTGCACGCGCTCTCGTAGTTCAGGCAGGCGATGCCGATCTGCCGCAGGTTGTTCTGGCAACTGCTGCGCCACGACGACTGCCGGGCGGCCTGAACCGCCGGCAGCAACAGGGCGGTGAGCATGCCGATGATGGCAATCACCACCAGCAATTCAACGATGGTGAATCCACGGCGCGTCATTCCTGCTCCTCCTCCGTGCTCACCGGGGCGCGCGGCACGCGAATGTGCTTTGGATATTGCCAGCGGCCGACATTGTCTCGAACCCATTCATAATAAAATCGCACACCGCGGTCGTTGGGTCCAGTGCCGTAGCCGCCCATCTCCGCGTGCGGCGCCGTGCCGCTGAAGTTGCCGATGCCCTGGATGAACGCGGCATGAAACATCAGCGCGGCGTTGGGCGCGGCCTCGTAGCGGCGGCAGTCGGCGAAGATGGAATCCAGGTTCGTTTGATTGAAAATGCCGTCGTTTTGATAAACGTCTTGCCGCACCGGTTCGACGTTCACCACAAATCCGTCGCTCGGTATCGGCATGTTTTTTTGAATGATGCGCACCTCCATGCCGGGATAGGAATCGCCCGTTTCGGTATCGACGCAGGGACAAACGCCCGCTTCGATGTCGGCGGCGACCGCTTTGAACCATTGGGTAAGCCGCTGCTTCTTCTCGGCGCCGCCCGGCTCGCGCAGCAGTTCTTTGTCGATTCGTTCCGGATGGTTGAATTCGTGGCACAGGTCGACAAAAACATTCTTCAGCCGCCGCGAGGTGAGAAAGCGGCCGGTTTCTTCGATCGCTCGACGAATGGCCGCGTCGTCGTAGAATTCCTGATCTTTTCGCGGGCCGAGCAAGCCGACCATCACCACCATGCCGCGGCGGTCGGCCTCGCGAATCAGCCGCTCCAGACGGGGGCCAATCTCGGCCCGTAACCGGCCGTCGCGATGAAAGCCGTTGATGCCGGCGTTGGGATCAGGCCAACCCGCGTTGACGCCTTGAATGTAACAGCCGATCAAGTTGATCCCATGCGCCGCCATGTTATCCAGATTGCGCACATGTCGTTCCACGGTGGCCTCGCTATACAGCGCGTTGCCGCAACGCAGGCCCCAGAGATCGATCGCGTGGCCGGCGAGATGCGGCCGGCCGTCTTGAAGGGAAAACTCACGGGTGGCGGGCGGGCCGGCGATCGCGGGCGACTCGGTTTGCTCGCCAATCGCGGTGAGATCGTCAAAGTAGGTTTGCGCGTCGGCCTTGGACCAAAGACCGATGCGGCCGGCGTCGGCGAAGGCGGCATCGTCTTCATCGAGATACTTCTTGCCGTCGTAAAAGCACTCGATGTGTTCGCCGCGCATGGTGACGCGCACCGTGTGCCAGCCGCCGACGTAGGCGACGTCGCGGCTGTCCAGCAAGGTTCGTTTGCCGGCGACGACATGATAGAGGCGGAGGTTGTTTTCAATCGGGTTATGACGGCAGATATAATAATTGCTTTTGTCTTTCGCCCGCCACACCAGGCCGCCGCCGCGGTCGAATTCGCCCGCGATGGCTTTGAACCGCACGCTCAAGTCGACATCTTGCATCGCCAGTCCATCGATCAGCGCGACATT
>DASVGM010000008.1:0-2365 GCA_036379555.1 Pirellulales bacterium
ATAAAATGCAAAATGCAAAACGCAAAATGCAAAATGCAAAACATGGGGGATGGTGGCGCGAATGTTTTGTCATTGCGGTTTCCCCTCCTCTTTCGCGTCCCCCGGCGCGCCGCCCGGAACCTCGGCATCGGTCTTGGGCAAACCCTGCTCAAGCAGAAGATCCATCGCGCGATCGATGGGCAATTGCACGACCCCGCTCTTTTTGTCAATCCAGCGATAGCCGTGGAGCGCGCGGTTTTCCCTGTCGCGCATGCGGGCGAGATCGCCGGCGGGATCGGTCTGCAAGCGCGGTCCCTCGGGCCGCCATTGCCTGTCGTACAACGGGCTTAAAGTCGGATCGTGCCGCTTGGCGTCTGTCCGCAACGAGCGCAGGAACCAGGTCAAGAGAACGCAGACCACGGCCACGCCCACCGCCAAGATGACGGCGGAGAGCAGCAACGAACCGCTCTGCACGTCGGCCAATTCATGGCCGCGCGCCAGCGATTGGGCGGACGGCGATCCGGCGTCAGGCGTGTGCTCGCTCATGCGCATGCTCCAAAAGTTCAGGGTCGTAAATCGGCAGATCGGCGCGGGCGGCCAAGCGCCAGAAAAAGATCGCCAGCCAAAACCCGCCCAGCGCCGCCAACGCCACCGGCAGTTGCCACGGCAGCGTGAAATCTTCAGGAAACAGCCCCGGCATCGCCAGCCAGTAGGTATCGACCAGCCGCATCAACAACAGCCAGGCGGCCAGCCAGGCCAACGCCACGCGGCTGCGCTTCACGTCGCGCGAAAGCAACAACGCGAACGGCACGGCGAAATGCAAAAGCATCAAGATCAACACCACGTTTTCGTAGCCCCCCACCGAGCGGCGCTGATACCAGACAATCTCCTCGGGCAAGTCGCCCGACCAGATAATCAGGTATTGCATAAACGAGCAGTAGGCCCAGAACATGACCGACGTGAGCAAGAGATTGCCCAGATCGTGCCGCCGGGTGTCGTTCACGACGCGGTCAAAAGGCGGGCAATCTTGCAGCCAACTCATGACAATGACGCACAGCGCCAGGCCGGCCATCGTTTGCCCGCCGAAATAGATCACACCATAAATAGACGAAAACCAATGCGGCTCCAGCGACATGACCCAATCGACCGTGGCCAGCGTAATGCTGAAACCGTAGATGATCAGCCCGGCCCCGCTCACGCGCTGCTTCCACAGGTTGCGTGGCGATTCAGGCTCTTTGTCTTCGTTGGGCGAAAGCATGTTGACCAGCAGCGCCAGCACGAGCCAGACCGCGAAGTAAACGACCGCCCGCGCCTGCCAGCCTTCAACATTGAGCCACAACGCCTTCTTTTGCAGATCTTCGTCGCCGGACATGACCGACGGATCGGCCCAGGGGTAGAGGCCATGCACGTTCATGGCGATCGGAACGAAGGCCAGCGCCACCAGCGGCATCGCCGAATATCCGGCCTCGGCGATGCGGCGCACCGCCAATCCCCAACCGCCGCCGGTGACGCCGTGCAACATGCAAACCACGAGCGATCCGAGCGTCATGCCCAACCAAAACAAAAACGCCACCAGGTAAGCACCCAGAAACTCCTTCGAGCCTTCACCGTAGCCGGCGGCGCAAACAACCGCGCCGGCGATGCCCACGGCCAGCGAAATCAGGCTCGCCTGACGCAGGCGGGTGTCGCGCGTCGTGATGCTCATGGTCCACCTCCTGCTTCGCTCTCGGCGATGTTCTCGCGCTCGTCGGCCGGCACGTCGTCCAACGTGCCATTCTGGCTGCGTTGCAAAGCGCGAATATAGGCCACGATGGCCCAGCGATCACGCGGCTCAACGCGGCTGGCATAGCTGGGCATGGCCCCAAAACCGTTGCTGATCACGTCGTAAAAATGGCCGACAGGCGAGTGTGGCAAGCGGTCGCCGCTGACAAACGACGGCGGGCGACGGAAACCACGCTGCACGATCATGCCGTTGCCGTCGCCCACGCGGCCGTGGCAGGGCGAACAATAAATGTTGAAACGCTCCTCTCCGCGCGTCAGCAAGGCGCGGTCGAGCTTCACCGGCAACTCGGTGACGTATTTGCCGCCGACCTTGCCGAGGTAAAACGCGTCGTCTTCGCGCAGATCACCACGGGCGACGGTTCCTGCCACCAACGGCCGCGACGAGGCGCCGTCGTCGAAGAACGTGCTCGCCTCCAGCGGCTCAAACCGCGGCTCATCGTACATGTCGAGCATGTCGCAACCGGTGGTGGTGAATAAAGCCGAGAGAATGGTGAGTATGATTAGCCAGTGGCGCGTGCCCTGAGCCAAGCGGATCATGATGTCACCTCATGCACATGCGATGGTTGCAAATCCTCCAAAAACCGCCGCGTGGCGGCGATGTCGA
>DASVGM010000009.1:0-6819 GCA_036379555.1 Pirellulales bacterium
TCCCTTTGGTTTCGACCGCCGGACAATATCAAACGCTGACCGACATTCTGGAGGCCGACGATCCGCTGTCGGTGATGGATTTGCTGGCCGACCCGGCGGCGGGACGCGTTTCGCTTGACGCGGTGACGCTCTTGGCGCCCATCGACCAGCAAGAAGTTTGGGCCGCCGGCGTGACCTACACGCGTAGCCGCACTGCGCGAATGGAAGAATCGCAAAGCGCCTCGGCCTGCTACGACAAGGTTTATCAAGCGCCCCGGCCGGAATTGTTCTTTAAGGCCATGCCCTACCGCGTGGTCGGCACGAATCAACCGGTTCGCATCCGCAACGACGCGGCCTGGAGCGTGCCCGAACCGGAATTGGCGCTCGTGCTCAACTCGCGGATGCGGTTGGTGGGCTTCACGATTGGCAATGACATGAGTTCGCGCGACATCGAAGGCGAGAATCCGCTCTATCTGCCGCAGGCCAAGGTATACAACCAATCGTGCTCGATGGGGCCATGCATTACCCTTGCCGAAGGCATGCCGGAACTTGCCGAAATTGGCATTCACTTGGCCGTGCTGCGCCGACACAGCATCGCTTTTGAAGGCCGCACCACACTCGCTCAGTTGCATCGCACGTTCGACGATCTGATCGATTATCTCGGCCGCGACAACACCTTTCGCTACGGCGTCGTCCTGCTCACCGGCACCGGCATCGTGCCCGACGACGACTTCCGCTTAGAGGCCGGCGACACAATCAACATCAGCATTGACGGCATCGGCATGTTGGTGAACACTGTGGTGCAAGGATAGTAGGGTGGCGAGGATGACGCTCGGCTTAACGATTTTAGGCAGCGGAAGTTCGGGAAATGCCGCGCTTTTGGAGGCGGATGGCGCGGCGGTGCTGATCGATGCCGGCCTCGGGCCGCGGCAGATCGCCACTCGCCTGGCGACGGTCGGCGTGAGTTGGCCGCGCATTCAAGCGGTGCTGCTGACGCACACGCACAGAGATCATTGGAACGACCGTGTTTTCGCCCATCTACTGCGGCTGCGCATTCCGGTGTGGTGCCACGCGGAGCACGTCGCCGCGTTCCGGCAGTACAGCTCGTGCCACGCGGCGATGCAGCGGGCTTGTCTGTTTCGCACGTTTGAACCCGGCCGCGAACTGGCACTCACTCCGCTGCTCAAGTGCCGGCCACTCTCGGTACGCCATGACAGCGGCGCCACGTTTGGTTTTCGCTTTGATGGCGCGGCGAGCTTGTTTCAGCAGGGCTGGGCGGTGGGCTATGCCAGCGATCTGGGATGTTGGGACGATTCGCTGGCCGACGAACTGGCCGATGTCGATCTATTGGCCTTGGAGTTTAATCACGACGTGGGCTTGCAGCGCGCCAGCGGTCGCTCACCGCAGTTGATTGATCGCGTGTTGGGCGACGAGGGACATCTTTCCAACGAGCAGGCCGCGGCGTTTTTATCGGCGGTCCAGCGGCGGTCGAAGCCGGATCGTCTTGGCCGCGTCGTGCAACTTCATCTTAGCCGGCAGTGCAACCGGCCCGAGTTGGCCCGACAGGCGGCTTGGCAGGCCCTCCAAGAGCTTGGCTCATCCGCGGCGATTGAAACGGCCGAGCAGGACCGTCCGACCGCGCGATTTCCGCTGCCGCGGGCGGAGTCGGCGATCGATGCGGCTTGAAAACCGTTTGAATTGAGGGTTTAATATCTTTTATACTGGTTGGGGGCAGAACAAAGGGCGTTCCACTTCGACGCCGAGCGAATCGCTTGGGTCTTCCAACTTGCCTTCAACGAGCGTGCGATGATGCCGGTTGTACCGCGCATAGCGGCTTCGGCTCGTCGGCTTTGGCGATGAATCGCCGTCCGCGGCGGCCAGCGGAACCTAGAATGGAGTGTGGCCCATACCCGCGTCGAAGAAGACGCCACCGGCTTATCCGCGTAATTTTCGGAACAGAAAAATGGACTTATCGCCCATTGATTGGCACAACGAGGGCAAACTGCGTGAGGCGCGACGGCGATTAGAGCGCGACGGGCTCGCGCTCATCAAGGCGACCCCCGGCGACGCCAACGGACGTGAAGTTCAGGAGTTGATCGAGCAACTCGGCACCGCCGAGGTGCATGATCGCCTGGGGCAGACCGTCTGGCATATTCGCTACGACGCCGCGGCAGCCGCGCGCGGCGCCACGGCCTCACTGACGCTCGAACCGCTGCCGTTTCATACCGATGGCGCGTTTGAAGACCCTTCGCCGCGTTATTTGGCCCAATACGTCGTGCAAGAAGACCGCTTCGGCGGCGGCGAAACCTTGTTGGTCGGGGTGGACGAAGTGCTCCGCCGCCTGTCGGCGAAAACATTGGACGTGCTCAAGTCGGCCACCTTTCGCTTTCGCGCGCCGGCGGAGTATGCCAAGGGCGCGGGCTATCGCGACGCTCCCATCCTCTTTGGCGAGGGGCTGATGCGTTATCGCCGGGTGATTATTGAGGACGGCGACCTCGACGAAGGAGTTGTCGCGGCGCTCGACGAGCTCGACGCCGCTATCGCGGCCGCCGAGCCGTTGAGTTTGCGGCTGCGCTCCGGCGAGATTCTGCTCATCGACAATGCCCGCTTTTTGCACGCCCGCACCGAGGTGCTCGATCCCGATCGTCATCTACTGCGCATGCGGTTCTCATGCGGCGCCTCCGCCGCGGTTGATACCGCGTGTGGCGCGGAATAATACATCTGTAGGCGGCATTACGCTTCGGGTTGTTCTCGGCGCGTGGCCAACCGGCTGCGCTGGTCGAAGTAGCCGAGGACGCGCATTTTTTCAACCAAGCGCCGTGCCAAGGGAGCGGCCGTTTCCGCGCCGCCGCCGCCATATTCAATGACCAACGCAAAAGCGTACCGAGGACGCTGCGCCGGAGCGTAGCCGGCGAACCAGGCGTGATCGTGGCCGCTGCCGTTCTCCGCCGTGCCCGTTTTGCCGGCCATCTCCAGGTCGGCGAGTCGCGCGGTTTGATAGCCGGTGCCTTCCCGCGAATTGACGACCAACTCCAAACCGCGCCGCACCACCGCCAAGGTGCGATCGCTCAGCTCAATCTCTGGCGCGGCTTTCGCCACACTCCGGGCGACATGCGGCGTGATCAGTCGCCCGCCGTTGGCGATGATGGCCATCAGCCTCGCCATTTGCAACGGTGTGACGGTCAAAGCGCCTTGGCCAATGCACAGCGCGCGGACCTCAGCCGGCGTCGCTGCCGCGCTGCGATCGCCAAAGCCGCCGGCCGCCTCGTCGGGTAAGTCGATCCCCGTCGTCTCGCCAAAGCCGCAACGCCGCGCCCAAGCAAGGAGACGCTGTCCACCCAATTCGCCGGCGTGATGATAAAAGTAGACGTTGCAGCTTCGAGCCAGAGCGTCGGCAAGTTTGATGGCGCCGTGCCCAGTCTGTAACTGGCGAAAAATCTGACAGCGCTCTTTCTCGGGGGTCGTCAGATAGCCTTGGCAGAAAAACGGGCGGGCAGGTTCTGCCACGCCTTCTTCAATCAGCGCGATCGCCGTCAGCGGCTTAAACACCGAGCCGGGCGGCAAAGCCATGCGCGTCGCGCGGTCGAACAAAGGCTTCGCCGGGTCGCCAAACAGCCGCTTGAGATCGTCCGCGCGGCCGCGGGCCGCCGTTTCAGGCGCGAACCGCGGCGCCGACGCCGAACAGGCAAGGGCGCCGGTCTGGACGTCGATAACGACAATCGCTCCACCGCCGGCCGGGGCCATCTCACTCGTGCGAGCGCGTCGGCGTTTCCAAGCCTGATCGAGAAGCTGCTCCGCCGCGCGTTGCAATGGCGGATCAATGGTGAGTCGCAGATCGCGGCCCGGTTCCGCGGCAAGCTCGACGCGGCGCGCCAGGATCTGGCCCGTGCGATCCGTCGCTTCAACCGCGCTTCCCGGCGTGCCGCGCAGGGCGGCGTCGAAGCCGCGCTCGGCCCCTTGCATTCCGGCCGCGCGCGCGCCGGCGGCCAGGAGAGCTTCGCCGCCGGCGTCAGGCACATAACCAACCACGTGCGCCGCCAGTTCGCCCCGCGGGTACTCACGCTGCCGCCATGTGGTGATCTTGGCGCCGGGAAAACGCTGCGAAAAGCCTTCGATTTCGGCGACTGCCGGTAAGGCGAGACCAACGAAGACAGGGTGGTATTCATACTCTTCCGCCACGCGAACCGCGTCCTCGGACGACGGACCAACGTCCGCTTCGAGCGCGGTGAGAAGTTGCCGCCACCAAGGGTGTTCGTTTGCCGCCAGGGGCGGTTCGCGTTGATCGCTCTCACGCCGCGCTCGCACGCTTTCGGCAATCCGCTCGACGCGCCGCTGAACCGCGCGCAAACGACCGGCATATTGCCGCGCGGAAAGCCCACAAAGCTTCGCCAGGCGTTCGTGCATCCGCGCGACATCGGCTTCAACCTGACGGCATTCGGCATCGAGCCGGGCCGCGTCACGACGTTGCTTCTTGGGCAGCCGACGTCTCGCCTGGCCGCGCAACCAACCGCGGTTGAGCGGTTGTTCGAGATAGCGGTAATGGATCGCCAACGCGGCCGCTTCGCGGTCTTGCGCCAGCACCGTCCCGTCGCTGGCCAAAATGCGGCCGCGCGACGCCGCGACGAGCGTCTTTCGCTCAATCGGCCGCGCGGCGATCTCACGGTATTCCTCGCCATACCATAGTTCCAAAGCCGCCACCCTGGCGAGCACGAGCAGCGACAAGGCGGCAATGCCCGCCAGCAGCCAACGCAGGCGGAGCGTGCGAGAATCGGTGTGTGACGGTTGGGTGGAAGGCGCCATCGTCGGTGAGAGCTAATAAGCCGCTTTACGCAAGCGGCCAAAGCGATCGAGCAACCAACAACAAGGCAGGGCCAGCGCCGCGCCATACAAGCCCGCCGCCGCGCTGCCCGAAGCGAACGCGGCAAGCGACCAACTTTGCTCGCCAAGCAGTCCGCGCGCGATCGATGCCAGGAAGAGCATGCCGCTGACGGCGCCACAGGCCGCCAAGGTCTGGGCCAGCGGCCGGCGATCAGTGAGTTTTCGCGTGGCCGAAAGGGCAAGTCCCACCAGCGCCCAAAGAGCCATGCTCACGCCAAGACGCCCCGGGGCGACAATGTCGGCCAGCGCGCCGGCCAGTCCCGCCGCCGCCAAACCGGCTGCTCCCGGAGCGCAGAGGCCGGACAGCGCGGCGGCCAGGGCCAGAAAATCGGGCGAAACGCCGCGCACCTGCAAGAACGGCGAGACGACGTTGTTCAGCACCGCCGCCACATAAACGGCGGGCAAAATAAAAAGCCATTTTGACATGGTCGCTCCGAATTCGTTCAGCGTTGATCGTGCGTCGGCGAGTTCTTTTGTGCGATGCGCTCTTCGTTGATTCGCGGTTGGAGAATGGTCAGCGTTTGCGGCAACTCATCGGCCACGGCCGGTTCCATCCAAAGTTCCCAGTGTGCAGCGCCGGGCGTCAGCTCGGCACGAGTGATTCGACCGTAGATCAGCGGCGCGTCGGTCAGGGCACGTTCTTCCAAGGCCACCACAAGATCGCCAACGGAAATGGGCGATCGAGCATCGACCATGCGAATGCGGCAGAGAGTGTCGCCCGTGCCTTCGACGACACCCTGAGCAAGTGGCCGGCCAGCTTGACTGACCCGATCGACGATTTGAGCCAGGCCGCGGTACCCGGCCGAATTGACGCGACGCACACTCGCGGTTTGCGGGCAAACTTCAACCACCTTACCCCACACGCGCCCGCCGATCAGGGCCAGACCGGAGGCGGAGAGCGACGCATTCTCACCCGAATCGACCAGCGTCGCGCCGGCGTCAATCGCCATGCCGCCAGGCGTGACGCGCCCCATCTCCGCCGCCGCGACGATCGCTGTCCGCTCTAAAAACACTTGCGACTGCTCGCCCAACACGCGTGTTTCGATGGCCCGCGCACCCAAAAGCGGCAGGGGTTGCTCGGTGTCGGGCGAGACGTTGAATTGTTGACGAGCGATGTTTGCCTGCAAGGCTTGATTGATTTCATCCAGCCGCCGCACGCGCTGGCGCAGTTCGGCAAGCTCCACCGCACGGTCGCCGCGATCTTGCCACACCAGTCCCCAGCGCCGGAGCGACTTCAGCGCCGACCAGGCCAGGCGTTGGCCGGGCGCCAAGAGCGACCTGCCTTGATCTTTAAGTTGTCGGCTCAGGCTCGCCGGCAAACAAGCCGCGGTGAGTGAAATCGCCAGCCAACAAGCCAGTGGTTTGAGCGGCAACTTCGGCCGCGGCGAGAAGGTTCGACTAAAGGCCATCGTCGCGCGCCTCCAACAGGTTGTGCCAGCGATCGAGGTTTTCCAAGCACATCTGCGTGCCTTTGGCCACGGCCAAGAGCGGTTCGGCGGCCACGCGCACCGGCATGCCGATACGCTGGCCAAGATAACGGTCAAGCCCGCGGGCCAATGCGCCGCCGCCACAAATGGTGAGGCCCTGATCCACCAGATCGGCCGCCAGGTCGGGCGAAACCTGGTCGAGCGCCGTTTTGATGGCCGCCACAATTTGTTCCAAAGGCCCCGCCAAAGCCTCGCGGACTTCCTCACTGCCGATCGTCTCACGGCGCGGTAGCCGGCTGACGGCGTCAACGCCGCGCACCTCTTCCGTCAATTCCTGATCGAGCGGCGCGGCGCTGCCGATCTCGATGCGCAGCCATTCGGCCATCGGCAAGCCCACACGCAAGTTGTGACGCTGGCGGAGATAATCGACCACGGCGGCGTCCATCGCGTCGCAGCCGACGCGCACGCTGGCCGATGCGACCACTTCCGTCATGCTGAGCACGGCCACCTCCGTGGTGCCGCCGCCAATGTCGCA
>DASVGM010000010.1:0-2510 GCA_036379555.1 Pirellulales bacterium
GGATGTCGGATCAAGTTGATGTCGTCACGGTTCGCCAGCCACGATCTTTCTTCTTCACAGGCGGGTTCCCAGCCAGGCTCCTCTTTATGCGGATTGTTGTCGATGACCAATACGCGGTCCTCGGGAAAACAACGCAGATACGATCCAAGTCCCACGCGGATCCAACGCGGCGTGTGAAACGAGATCAAAACCGGAACGATCTTAGGTCGCATCATGGCCGCCTTTTACGAATTGCCCAGAACAAACTTCTCCTGCCAGAGCCGGGCGAGCAGGTGTTCGTACTTCGCCGCCATGCTGCGCGCGTGTCCAAACTCACGCGCGTATGCCTGCCCCTCGGCCGCGATGGCGCGCGCCCAGGCCGGATAGGCCGCCAGCCACTCGGCCGCCTGGCAGATTGAATCGATGGTGCCGGAAACGACAAGTCCATTCACGCGGTCGCGAATCGCTTCGGGGATGAATCCAACCGACGTGGCGACGAGCGGCACGCCGCACATCATGGCTTCCAGCGCGGCCATGCTAAAACCTTCGGCCTCTGAAATCATGCAGAGCGCGTCCATGGCCTGATAGTAATCGCCCACGTAGCTTCCCGCCGTGACAAAAGCGGCCCGACCGCCCAGCCATGACGCGGCCAACGCGCGCAGGTCGGCGTCGAGCGGCCCCCAGCCGACGAGCAGCGCCTTGAACTTGGGCGGCAGTAAGGCGGCGGCCTCGATGACGGCATGCGCCCGCTTTTCCGGCGCGAAACGGCCGACGAACCCCAGCACGAAATCGTCGTCGGTGAAACCGAGCGCTTGGCGAGCCGCGCGCCGAGAACATGTCGTGGCGACGTGCGCCGCATCGACTCCGTTGTGAATGATGGTCGTCGCCTCGCCGGGACAGACGCGATCGCGCACGCGCTGGCTCACCGCCACGATATGGTCGAGCACGCCTTGGCAATCCCTCAGGGTCCGTTGAGTCCACATGCCCTCGCCGTGCGCGATGTACAGGCAGAGCTTTGCCGGGCAGTCGGCCAGCCACTGGCCCAGTTCGCTTGGCCCCCAGCATAACAAGACGTCGCAATCTCGCGCGGTGCGGCGCACTTCGGCGGCCCCGCCGATTTCCACGGTGATGCCCACTTCTCGCGCCACCTCGGGATCGACCAGGTTCTGCTCGGTCACGACGCAACGCACGATTTGCGCCCAGCGAGGATCAAGAAACCGAATCATCGCCTTCAGCCATTGTTCGACGCCGGCGCGGACCAGCGATTGGCCGACATGGGCGACGCGCAACGGTCGCGGCCCCCAAGGCGGATCGCCGCGATCAGGCCCATCCCAGCCGTGGCCGGCCAGGTCCGGCGCGCTTGGATAACCGGGTGAATAACAATATGCCTGCGCGGGCGACCGCCGCGTCGCATTCACGTAGGCATAACAAGGCGCCTTGAGATGGAGAGGTCGGGTGAGGTTGATCATGGTGTCGCGTCAATTTGGTTTGTGTCAATCGGCCTGCCGCTCGGCTGTGGGCGGCGGATTACCGGGCGGCGCATCACCGGGCGGCGGAATGGCGCCGATGTAAGTCGCGCCGTCCGCTTCTTTAAGTCCGGTCAGCGCAGAGCCGGCTTGTGGCTGCAAGAAGGCGGCGCTGGCGGCATCGCGGGAAACGACCGGTAATTGCGGCAGCGGATCGCGCGGGGCGCAAACGGCCTTAACCTGGTCGCCGTTGGCGTCGCCGGCGGATTCCCACCAGTTTTCGCTCAGACACACGTCGATGACGCGCGGTAATTCGCTCCCCTCGTGCAACATGTACTTCGACTCCAGCACCAAATTGCGCCGCAGCGAAACTCCGGGTACAACCGCGTCGGTATCGAAGGCCACCCAGTCCGAGGTTTGAAAGAACGTGTTGTTCACAACGGAAACATCGCGAGACTTGGGGCCGATATGGATTCCCGACGCGCCGCCGCCGCCGGCCAACACGCAATGCGCGAACGAGATATGCTCGGCCGCGTTTTCGATGGTCACGGTCACCCCCTTGCCGTGCATGCGAAAGCGGCATTGCTCGACCCGCAGCCAGGCCACAGGCGAATTGCTCCGGCCCAGAACGGCCAGGCCAATATAATCGTCAGCGAAGGTGCAATCGCGGACGATCGCCGGCGTTTTCTCCGCGCCGACCGCCTGATCGATCACGGCGATACCGCATTGGGCGCCGACCGCATGGACGCACTGCACGTTCTCAATTCGCAAACCGGGCACCGCGCCGCCAATCCACAGCGCATGCTGCTCGGGGCCGGCCAGCAGCCGCAGGCCGCTGATGACGACATCGGGTACGCCGTTGATCGCCAGCAGCGGCGCGCTGGAAGTCGAAGATCGCAGCGCCGCATGTCGTGGCGATTGGATGCGCAGGCCGCGCCAGCGGGCGTCGTTGATGGCGATGGCGTCGTAAATGCCGTCATCGAGAATTTCGATGGTCGCGGCGGGCTGGGCGCGAGCCAGCGCCTCGGCGAGCGAGGTAAAGTCAGCCGGTTGCGACTGGGCGAC
>DASVGM010000011.1:0-6038 GCA_036379555.1 Pirellulales bacterium
AGTTGGCTGGTTTTGACGCGCCGATGACGTGCTGGTTTTACGCGCCGACTGACACTGAACAGTCGCGGCCCCATTGAAGCGTTCGCTGTAGGCCGTGGCTGGCGTTAGCCCCGGCGGCCCTTCCGCGACTGAACGGTCGCCACCCCATTGAAGCGTATTCTGAAAACTCGTCCAAGTGCGGCCCATTCCGTACCAAGGGCAACGTAAGGTCAAAGCGATGCAATCGAATCGTCGCGTCGCAAGCAAAGAACGAGCGGCGCTCGCTCGCCTGTCCAGCGGGCAAGCCGGAGCGCGGCCATTGCGCAGGCCGACTACGGCCAGACTTCTTACGAAGTCGGCTACCGGCGGAATCAAAGCAGGGCCAAGCCAGTCGCCCGGCAAACTGAAGGAAGACCGCCCCACGCGGCACGAGCCGCCCACGGCATTTGCAAATTTGCAAATGCCGCCCGAATGCGGAGGATTTTGAAAAATACCCACCCATTGGATGGGTGCGTGGCGAAATCTCTCCTGTTTTTGCCGTGGGTGCAAATTTGCACCCGCGGCGGCGCCGCGCGAGGGCAAAAGCGAACTCGTGCCAAGCCAGTTGGCTGCCAAACTTGGGAAAGAAAGCAATCCACGCGGTCAACCAAAATACCACCGTTGCAGGGGGGTATGCGCTGAAATTCACCGTGTTTTTCCGGTTATTGCAAATTTGCACGAACGGGCGGTCGGGAAGCATGACCCGGCGTGAAGCCGGCGGTGGCGGAGCGGAACAAATCTCACTTCGATCCGTTGGTGATTTTCGTCCATAACATATCGCATTTTGCGCAGGCCAGGCCAACCCCTAACCCCTAACCCCTCATCTCTCATCCCTCATCTCTCATCATGTCCCCAACCAACCAACCGCGCAAACCGCGCGCCCCCAGCGACCGCGATGGCAAAATCTACGAACGACACGTGCTACACGGCGAAACGCAAGACGCCGTGGCGGCCGATCACGGCATCTCCCGGCAGCGCGTGGCGCAAATCGCCGCGGACGTCGAAGCCTGGATCGCCGCCCACCCGGAACATCCGCTCGCCAAAAGCATGCGCGTCCGCGCCACGCGGCGCTGGGAGACGCTCTGGAGCGAAACCATGTCCGGCTTCGAGCGCAGCCGCGAAAACCGCGAAACGCTCCGCGAACGCACCTCACGCGCGGCCACCGCCGACGCGGAACAACCTCCGCCCGATACCATCGTACACGAGCGCACCGTCCGCCAATCGCCGGGCGACGTGCGTTTTTTGCAGGTGGCGGTGCGCGTGGCCGATCGGCAGCAGAAGCTCTGGCCGAGAGTGGCCGTCGAAGAAGATGGCCGCGATGCGCCAGGCGGACTGGCAGGGGCGTCCGGCGCCGCGGTGCGATTTCCGTTTTTGCCGGCCCGATTGTGCGATCTGGCCGATCTGGCCCGAGGTGTCGCCGGCGAGGAGACCGAGAAAGCGCCCTGCTTGTTTGAAGCGCGCTGCGGCGACGCGTTTCGAGCGTTGGGGTTTTCGGTCAAGCAACTTGGCCAAGGCTGCGGCCGCGTGGCCGATTGTTTGGCGTTGGCTCCGGCCGATCGCTTCGGCCTGATTCTCGACGCCAAAGCGCGGCGCGAAGGATACACGCTGGGCACCGACGATCGGGCGTTTTGCGAGTACGCCGCGCGGCACAGCCGCGAGTTGGCGCAGTCGGGAATCGACCGCGTTTATTTCGTGGTCATCGGCGGCGGCTTTCGCCAGCACGATTTGGAGAATCTGGCGCAATACATGGCGGCGGCGCCGATTCGCAGCGTCTGCTTTTTGGAGGCGCACGCCTTGATGCGGCTGGTCAACGACAGCATCGAGCATCGCGATCGCTTCCGTCTGGCCGAGATCGATCGGCTGTTGTTTGGCAACAAGATTATCGATCGCTAGGTCGTGGCTGAGCGCATCGAATAACGATCGCGTCCCTTTCCGAAAACCGGGCCGCGGGCGCGCCGCCGGCCTCGACGTTCATCAGCGCTGTTCATTTCGCCCAGTTTTCCACCGTCAATGTTCGAGCGAATTGGGCGATGATTTTCCCGAAGTTGCCGCGAGAGTCGTTCGTCACGAGCACCAGGTTATAAGCCGCTGCTTGCGCCGCGATCCAAATGTCGTTTTCATCGATTCCCAGCTCTTTGCCCGTGGACGGATTCACTAATTCCTCAGCGCGCTTGGCGTTACTTTTTTTCTGCTTCGGTCCACAGTTGCTGAAAAGCCACGCCTTCATCGCGCCGTAGTCTTGCGCCACATTCTTCGTGATGTCCAGCGGAACCGGGCATTGCTGGTTGACGAACTTGGCGTATGCGGCTTGCGCGGCGGCATTGGGGTTTGGGGTCACGCGGTGCCCGTACTCGATCTCGCCCAACGTGATAACCGAGACAAAGAAACGTGATACATATCCGGTCTGTCGATCAGGTTGCCGCGCCGCGCTCACTCGTGCCAGGACGTTTGCGTGCTGCGGGCAGTTTGGATTGTACCAATAGCTG
The DNA here is from genome assembly GCA_036379555.1 of Pirellulales bacterium. Lineage (GTDB taxonomy): Bacteria > Planctomycetota > Planctomycetia > Pirellulales > JAICIG01 > DASSFG01. The sequence goes on from DASVGM010000011.1 coordinate 2,505, forward strand.
ATGGTGTTGGTGTCGAGGAGATAATCGGCCACCGTTTACTCCCCATCGGTACGCGTCGCCGCGGCCGCCGCCAGCACTTCACGCACGTAGTCTGACTCGCTGGGCTTGAAGCGATCCGCGGTGACATCGGCGGCCGCCTGCTGAAAACGCTCCGCGATGACGAGATGAAGCGGCAAATACGACGTGAAACCAGCCGGATAGTAGCCGCGAAAATCACAGCCAACGCCCTTGCGCTCGACGCCCGTGAAAAGGTCAAGCAATTCGCGTTCGAGACGCGGTGGGAGGTCGTAAAGCTTGAGCACTTCGGCGTCCAGCGCAAGCAAGGAGCCGCGGATGCCGCGCGCATCGGGAATGGGCCGCATGAAATTGTCGCTACTCAAAAGCATGAGGTAGCTATTCGCCGCGGCTTCCACGCCCTGCCACCGTTCGGCGGTCACCCTTGGAACTGGCATCGACTTCAACAGACCGTCGAAAGTGTGGCGCTTTAGCGAAGCGCAATGCGCAAAAGCGTTGGCAATCGGCGAGTTCATCAGACCCCACAGCGCCAAAGCCGACGGTTGGCTCTGAAGCGGACGCACCGTCGTATACTTATTATTCACCGCATGCCCGGCTTGATCATAGAACGCTTTAAGACGCCAGGGCTGGCGGGCCTGCGATGCGTAATTGATTAGGACTTGCGGAGTACCGGCGAACGTACCTCCGCGCCAATGCAAAACGTCGCGGCGGTCCTTGTAAAGCCAGGTCTCGCGGGGAAGCTGCCAAATTCCGACGCCTTTATATCTCGCCACGATTGCAGGCACGGCGCTTGCCGGGCGTTTATTGGCCGATCTCTTTTCGACCAACGCCTGCCTGCCTGTGTGGAGTGACGCTCCTTGGCGCACTGTAGCGAAGGATGATAAAGGCGGAAAGTCGGCCAGATAGGACCACACCGCGTCCAGATCACGCACTCTCAGATCGGCGCTGCCGTCAACAAAGCGGCGCCGTCGAACCGCGTGCTCTGAGGAAAACGCGAAATGTTCCTTGAAAGCCCGCATGCCCTGTTCTCGAACTCGACGAAATCGCACCGCGGCGCCGTCGGCCTCGCGCGCTTGCCGCCGACCGATCAGCACCGCCGTTTCGTGGTCTCCGTGCTCAAAGAGGTTATCGGCGAAGACGCTGATTTCAGCGATCTCAAAGTCCGCCAGCAACCGTTCTCGCACCGCCTTTGATTCCGCGTCGTGCAGCAAGCCCTGTGGAACAACAACGCCGAACACGGCTTCCGGCGGCAAATGCGGCAGCGTGCGCAGAAGCATTTCGGTTGATTTGGTATCCGCCGTGATTGAAACACCCGCCTTCGCATAATCCTGTTTTGCCCCGGCGCCAAACTCCTCGTACGGCGGATTGCTCAAAAGTATGCGACATCGCGCCGCAGCCATTTTCAGCGCATCCGACGCGAACATGTCGCCGCCGCGCAAATCCCAGCCGTTCGGGTTCGGCACGTCCGCCAAAGTCAGCGATAAGCGCGCGATCTCCCGGGCAAAATCGTCGATCTCCAAACCGTGAACGTGCGATTTTAAGTATTCGTGGACCTCGTCCTCGCCGTCGCCCGATTTCTCCAATCGCAATACGCGCATAGCTGACAACAAAAACGGCGCATGCCCGCACGCCGGCTCGAACACATGCCGGTGTTCTTCAGGAATTTCGCGGATCCAGTCATACAGCCGCCAAACAATGTAATCCACCAGCGAGGGCGGCGTCGCATGAATGCCCAGTTTTTTTCTCAACGACTTGGTGACGAGCGTGTGCTCATAAACGTAAGCGAGGGTTTCGGGCGAAACCGTGCTGAAGCTTCCCGCGCCGGCGAGCAATGACGCGGCTGCCTCAAGCGATCGCCTCCATTTGCCACGAAACGGCGCGTGCGGCGTCACGCCGGCGCCGTAGTGTTTGTTTACGGCGGCCAAGGCGCCCGACGGTTCTGACAAATCGAGGCTCGTAAACCCCGGAACCGCTTTGTCTTTGAGAATCTTCGCGGCGAGCAAACGGAAGACCGCGGTGAACACGCGACGAAGCTCCTCCTTGGTCGGTTCGCCGCAGCCCAACTCGCGCAGAATCGCGCAGATCATTTCTTCGACCAACCGGTGCAGTTTCTCGCCGGCTTGTTCGCGCAGCAAGGGCAATAGCCCGGCGTCAACGAAATCGAGCTGCCGCGATTTGTCGATTCTCGCAATCGTCTTGCCGCGGTAAACACTGAGCGGGCTGAGTTGAGCTTTGTGCTCGCCGACGAAAGCCCGAAACTCAGCGAGTGGCTTCGAGGCGAACAACACCGGCTCCGCGGAATGCTGCACCCACCACTCGACAATGCCATGATGAGGCACCCATACGATAGGAGCGCCAATGTCACGACAAGATCGCGCCGTCGCTTTGGAGTCGCCGTTTGTCGCCGCGACTGCGATGCAGGCGGAATCGAAGTCCCAAGGCTTCGTTGCGAAACCGACCAACGGAACTGTGGCCGTGCCAAACACATAGTCCTGTTTTAGACGAGAGCCTCTATATCCGCACGCCGCCAAAAGCGGCTTTAGGGCAGCGACTTCAGGTATGGCTGTTAGCACGGCGGGCGATGACTCCGAAAAAAACGCCACGCGGCGTTGGCTCATATCGTGTATCGGCGTTCAGCGCAATTTTACGTGAGGCGATACTTGTTGCACAGCCCAAAGTGGCAAAGCCGGTTATCCCGGCCGCCGATGGCGTTCAAAACCAAAGCCGTGCCAAGCCAGTTGGCTGCCAAACTTGAAGTAGACAGCGATACCCGCGATAAATCAACAACCACCAAGGCGGACGGGGTCCAAACCGGCTTCGGCGAAGCTTTATCGTCATCACGCCGTCATTCTATGTCGCGGCAGCACTTGTGCAAAGACATTCCGCTTTTGCTACTCAGTGTGCGCCGCCCGTACCGGGCCAATGAAGAATTCGGGCCTTGCGGGCGCCCTTGGACACGCCCGGCGGGCGGGCGACGCAACTGGTTTAACATCAAGCGGTTCGCGCGGCGGCGGCGATGTTGAAAGAGCGTGTTTTTGGCAAGCCCGGCCAGATTTTTCACGAATCAGCGACCCATACCATAAATGATGTCAATCCGCTATAATGATCGCTTTGCTGAACAACGCTTTTTTTGCATCCGCGCCTTTGGTGTGTTTTTGGCCAGTGGCGGCGTGCAATTGAGGACGGAGCCCGCTTTGACAAACAGCGTGATCACTCTCTCTGCCAAGAGAACGCACGCGGCGAACGACGCCGCGGTGGTCACGCTGCGCGAGTTCGTCGCCGGTCCTGAAAACCGCGTCGCCGTGGCCACCATGCAACGGTTGACGGAACAATGGTCGCCCGTTGCCAGCCCACAAGAACCCAGCCCACAAGAGCACAACACGGAAGAGCACGGCGCGGGTACACAGAACCCAGCCGCGCCGCCGGTTCCTTCGCCCATCGTTTTTTATGGTCCGCCGGGCACGGGCAAGTAGCTCTTGGCGCGGGATCTGTTCGATTGTTGGAAACGTGATTGCACAG
>DASVGM010000012.1:0-17676 GCA_036379555.1 Pirellulales bacterium
AGATCTTTTGCGGATCGATGTTCGGATGAAAAACCGGCGTAATCATGCGGCAGAATGGCGGACGGCGCGGGTAGTCGATCGGCAAAAAGACCTCCGCGCGGTGTACCTCGCCCAGGCTGAACGGCTCGGCCCCGCCCGGCACGAGCGACGGAACCTGAAACTCAAACGTGTATTTTTCCGGCGGCGAGCCTTCCATCGCGATCAGCCGGATGCGCGGATGCGCGGAAAACGCCGTTTGAACGCGGTTAAAGTCGGCATGTAGACGCCGTAGTCGGACTGGGGTCATGGCGGTTTGACAATCAAAGTGATGGATCGAGTTTTGACGAAGCTCGCGATGCCTGCTCCACGAAAGTTTAGCCGCGAAAGGTCACATAGAGAACGACCATGAGCACCGTTAGCATGGCTTGGCTCAAGCCAACGAGGATGCCCAAACGGCACATGCCCGCATAAAGCGTCGGCAGCGAGCGCACGTCATCCTTGTGTGTCGCGTACCAAACGGCGGCGGCGATGGCCGCGAACGGCGCCGTGCAAGGCAAAACCGAAAGCACGAAAAGCCAGACGACCGTCTTCTTCAGCGCGGGAAGCCGTTGCTTCAGCGCCGTGCGCGCCTGGAAGTCTTGCCGGTCTTCCGGCCGCGCCGTTTCAAACGTGGCGCCGCAATGCCGGCAGCGCAAGGCCGCCGCCAAAATGGTTTGCCCGCAGGCGGGGCACGGCTTGTCTTCCCGCCCCCAAAAGGAAACCGGCATTTCCATCGTGGCGAGCTTCTCCGTGGGCGTGACTTCGACGCAGCCGTATACCGCGCAACCGCCATTCTCCTGCCAGCACTCGGCATGGTAACATGCCTGGCAGCTCGGGCAGCTCGTCGCCGGCTCGTGCGAATGCAACTGGCTTTGGCAAATGGCGCAGAGGGATTCGCCGTTCACGATTGCTCTCCACAGCGTCAGCGTTGGCGTTTTTGAAAGACGAACGACGTGCGGCCGATGGTAACCTGGTCGCCGTGGCGCAAGCGGCCGCGTTGAAACGGTCGCCCATTGAGCAAAGCGGGCGGGTCGCGAACCAGGTTTTCAATTTCCGACTCTTCGCCCACGGAACGGATTGACGCATGAACGTCTTTCACCAAGGGGTCGTTGAACAAATAGATGTCGGCCCGCGGCGACGAACCGACGTTGACCAGATCCTTAAACAGCAAGAATTCCTTGCCCGCAAGCGGCCCTTCGGTCATGCGCAGCCAGGCATCGCGAGCCAGCAGTTCGACAAGCCCCATCATGCCGCCGACGCTCATGCCCACCACCGTGATGCCGATCATGCGGCTATAGTGAGCGCTCGGTTTGTCGACGCCCAGGAGGAGCATGTCGATCGGGTCGAAGAGCAAGCCTCCGAGCAGCCCGCCAATCAGCCCGCCCAAGAAGCCATACAGCAGCAGTTGCTTTGAGCGCAGGGCGATTCCCTGGCCCAGCCCCATCGCCATTCCGGCCAACATCCAGGCGAAGGCGCGCCCAACCATCTGCACGAAAAAACCGAATCCGCTCAGCGAACCGACTTCGTCGCCGGCCTGTTGCACGGCGAGATGCGTGAGCGGTTGATAAACGAGGCTGGCGAAGATGTTGGAAAGGAAGCCGCCGACAAAGCCGACCAGCAAACCCACGCCGCCGCCGAGCAAAGCGCGGCGCGGCAGTCGGCAGACGATGCCGTCAGCGGCGCCGATGGCCAAACCGATCAGCCCGCCCGCCGCGGCGAACAGCAAGAAGCCCGCCGCGTGAGTGCGTGCCTGCAACTGTTTCAGGGTCAACGACGCGGCCGCCGGCGATTGCGGCGGCGGCGCCGGCACAACGAAGCGCGTGAACACCAGGCCGCCGTGTTCCGCTTCATAATCAACGTAGATGCCCACTTCCGCTCCCGGCTTCAGCGAGGCGGGGTCGAGCGGCGTCCACTCGCCATCGGCGCCCTTGATTTTCGTACCGCGCAAAAACCACAAGCGTTCTCCTTTGAGCGTGACGACGCCTTGGACCGGAACGCGCAGTTCGATGACCTGCTCGTCGCCCGCGGGCACTTTGTCTTGCACGCCGACCGTCAGATCGACAGCCTCGATTTTGCCTTGCAGGTATTGCAAATCGTTGAAAAACGGCTCCAGCGCGGCCCAAGCGGCAAAGGCCGCCAGGCCGCCGGCGATCATGAACACAAACCAGTTTTGATAATACCAGCGGCGGCCGCGGTCGCGAGTCACGCCGGACTCGCCGCGCAGGCTCATTTGACGCTTCAGCAAGTCGGCGGCGTGGCTGCCGAGCGCCTCGTCGCGCGTAATGCGAATGATCGGCGATTCACTTGTCCGTTCCATGCTCTCGGTCTCGCGCCTGGGGTTTGTCTTGCGTTTGCTTCTCGGCTTCGGCCGCCTCGCGTTCTTTGGCAAGCCGCTCGAGCACCTCCGGCGGAACCGCCCAAAGTTCGGGCGGAACCTGCCATTTCACCACTTGCACGCCCAACATGCAGGCTTTGCCCTCGATACTGACGGGCACGCCCGCGAAACCGATATTTTGCGGAATCTCAGGCACGCTTCCAAAGGCGAGCTGATAAATCTGGCGAGCGATGAATAGCGCGACGACCATCGCGGCGGCCATTCCCAACAACGTCAACCAGCGGTAGAGGGCGGTCCTCAAATCGTCGACGGCCTGCACCAACTGCGTCAGCCGCAGTTCCAGCGAATCATTCGCCGCGCCCGCGGGACCGGCCGCATGCCCACGCGAGTCAACGGGCGTCCGGCAGCGTTGCTCGCGCCCGTCGATGGCGCAACGGTCGAGATACTTGATACCGTCGGCGGCGTTGTGGCAAAGGGCCACGTCGCCACTGAGCGGATCGGTGACGAATCCGACCTGGCAAGGGCCGGAAAAAAAGTTCTGTTGAATGAAGCGGTCCATGTCCGAGAATTCCACGCCGAAGCCCGGATGGGAATGATACCAACCCACGATGCTCAATTGCGGATAGTCGCGTTCGAGCGTGGCGTGAACGGCGTTCCAGGTTTCTTGAGTATAGGTGACGTGGGCCGAACCTTCCTTGGCGCGTTCGCCGCGTACCGCCGCCTCGACGTGGACAAACGGGCCATCGTCGTCTTCGCAGATTCGACCGGCCAGCACGCCGCAAATCTCAGCGTCGAGCGATTGCTTGGCGTGGACGATCAACTCCGCGTAGGCGGCGCCGTCGAAGGCGACCCGCAGCGCCACGCCTGGCAGGCGTGGTCCGGGAAACGGCCGGCGCGCCGGACGGGCGCGCTCGCGCCAACCGCCGACGGCAACCGCTTCCGATTCCGGGTTTGGCGCCGGCGTTGGCGTCTGAGCATTGGCGACCGGCGCGGCGGTCTGGGGGGGCGGGTTCTTTTTAGTTGACTTGCGCGACATGACGTTCGTTCCTTTCCGTTGCCGGGGTCGGCTCGCGCGCATCGCCGGCCAATTCAATGCCGATGATTCGCTCTCCGCGCCGCGCCCAGAGAATATCCCACGGCGGCAGGCCGGCCTCGCGCGGCGTACGATCTCGCGGCAATGTTTCGTCAAGCGAGTGGATGAAGTCGGGCCAGCACTCGCCACCGCACTCGCGACACCGCAAATCTTCGGTCTTGACGTTCTCGGCCGCCGCCCAGACTTCTCGCCGTCGGCCGCAGTCGCGGCAGCGCAAAGCCGCGACGATTTCGCGCGAGAAGTCGATGGCGTCCAGCCCCCCTAACAGCGAGGCGCCGCGCAGCCAGACATCGTTCCAGGGTGAATCGCTCGAGAGGTCGTCGGCCTGTTCAACGGCGCTCGCCCCTTCGTGCCACGGACAGTCGGGGCTGACCGGGTAGTTGACGCGATAGGACTGGTAGTGCGCGCCGTCGAAAACGTAACCCTCGCCGAGCAGTGCTTCCATGCCGTGCAAAAGCTTGACCACTTCCTGAGCCTGCAAGGCGCCGATGACCGATGCCACGGTGGGCGTGGTCGGTGTACCGCCTAAGCTGGCGGCCCGCGCCGCCAGCAGCCCGCACGAACGCCGCTGATTGACGAGCTTCCAGTCGGCCTCGCCCATAGTGCATTCGTAGCATGCTGTTTTGGGCGGCGAAAAACCGCGGACCACGCCTTGGAAAACGTCAATGCCGCCATCGATCCAAACCCGGCCCAGCCGCGCGCAGACGCCATTGACGAAGAGCCGCGCCTCGCGGTTGTCGAGCGCTCCGACCACCACGTCGGCCCAGCGAAACCACCCCAGCCCCACGTCGGCCAGCACGTTGCCGACCAACACTTCGACAGCCAATCCCGGATAGATCTCTCGCGCCGCGCGTGCCGCGCACTCGGCCTTGGGGCGGCCGGCGTCCGCCTCGCGGAACAACACCGATCGGCTAAGATTGCTGCGTTCGACACAATCGCGATCGACGATGGCCAGCCGGCCCACGCCGAGCAAGGCGAGATTCTTGACAACCTCATTCCCCAGCGCCCCCGCGCCGATCACCAGCACCCGCGCCTGCGAGAGACGCCGCTGGTTCCACCAGTTGATCTGGTCGAAGCGGGCAAAACGCTCGTCGACCGCCGGTGTGATCGCGAGTGAGGCATTCACGCGATCGCTCCTCGGCGCCCGGCGGTGATTTCCGGTTGCAGTCGCAACTCGTCTCCGGCGGCCACGCCCGCCTCGCCGAGGGTTTGATTGTCGAGCAATTGCGTGCCGGTGCGGCGATGGTGCAGCTTATAGCTCATGATCTGGCCATCGGGGCTGTTGAGCGGCAGGCTCATGCGTTCAACCAGCAAAACCAGAATCCGGCAGATGGGTACGTCGTCGGGCGCTTCGACCTCGCAACTTCGGCTGCCGGATACGTCCAACACGCGCACCTGAAGCATGGCCATGATCTCTTCCCCTTTTATTGTGCCGCGGCGGGCGCAGTGCGAGTCAGCCCGCTGATCAGCGCCGAAACCGCCTCTTGGTGTTTGCGTTTGTTTTGCTTGATCGGCAAGCTGAAGACCTCAGTGCCGACTTGAAACGATAATAGATCCTCAGGCGATATGCAGACGCACTCGATCTCTTCAAAGCGAAACCGCCGTTTGCCGCCGGTGATGGCGGTTTCGCAGAAGGTCACACCGAAGTCGTCGACGTCCATGTAGCGTTGCATGAAAAACGTGTTCGCCTTGATTCGCCAGGATTGCCCCGACGATATGAATGCTTTCCAGGCCATCGGTTTGCCTTTCGTTCTATTTATCCCATAAAAGTGCCGATCACCGTTAACAAAACGAACACCGCCAACAGCAGGCAGTTCCACACGATCGCGACCCAGATCACGCCCGGATTCGACAAACGACGGTCGAGCGTGCTAAAGGCCAGCGCGGTGCCGATCAGCGACGGGAAGAAGCTGACGAGCGAAAACAACATGCCAATCACCTCCTGTCCACCCGGCCCCTGAGCGAGGCCGGCCATCGCGCCGCTAAACAGAGCCGCCATGCCCAGGGTGGCGAAAATCGCCAAGGCGAACGCCCAACCAAGCATGGTCTTGCGCTTGGACGACAACCGATGGTCGGTGCGCGACACGCAGCCGGGGCAGGCGTGTATCTGGCCGGGCAGCAAAAAATCACAGGTGGCGCAAACCGGCGCCGAGCAGGCCTGGCAGCGCACGACGGCCGGCACCTCCGGATGCCGCGAACATTTGACACCGTTCAACTCGCCGGAATTGGCCGGCAGCTTGAGCGGCGCCGGCGACATGCAGTCGGGGCAAAAGCGCCTGCCGTCGGGCCGAAGAAAACTGCACGTTTGGCACATCGGCGTCATGCATCCCGCGCAGGTAAAGGGCGCATCGACGCTGGGATGCCGCGGACAGCCGCGCACTTCCGCGGCCGGCGACGCATAAGGCGAGGCGTCGAGCGGCAGCCGATTGACAACCGGCATTGTGCCCGGCATCGGCTGGGGGGGAGTGCGCGGCGCCTGCCGCCAGAAGAGAATGCGATATGTGCCGCCGTGCAGCGTGCAGCGCGCGGTCCTGCCGTCGGTGGTGGCCAACGGTCCCAGGCATTCAGGACAAAGCAGTTGCATCACGTTCTCCGTTGCCCCCCCGGCCAAGATTCATTGACTAAGCTTTGAAAACCGGGCCACCATACCGAGCACCCACAGCACCAGGCCGATGATAGAGATAATCAACGCGGCGGTCGCTTTTCCGGAACCGGTCAACCGCGGATTGGCGGCGAGCATCTTCTTGGCCTTGAGGGCTTTCGAGATAGCGATCGGCTCCAGGATAATGCCAAAGCAAAACAGGCCGAAGATCGCGTAGGTCAGCGCCTCTCCGGCTTCTTTACAGGGAATGGTGGCCGACTCAATGACGGGATTGCCTTGCACGGCCATGACCTTGCACGAGCCGCAATATTTTTGCCCGTGAATGTCCACCAGACAATTGCCACAGAAAGGCTCGGCACAACCGGCACAGCGATCGATGGCGGCGGCGTTCGGATGATTCTTGCACTGCACGCGAATAACCTCCCACGAGAACACAAAAGAAGAGCGTAGTTTGAGTCACACGACAGGTGGTAATCATGCTAGCGTATGGGGGGCACGACTTACAAGGAAATTCTGGCAAAATATTTTGCCGTGGCCCGCGCGCGGATTAATCGCTTGGCAGATCGTCATCGGCGCAGGTCCAGGCCGCGTAAAGGTCTCGCGCCACCGAGCCTAAGCTGAGCGTCAATGCGACAAGCAACAGTCCGGTGCCGGGCTGCCCAAACCAACGCGACATTGCCAACAGCGAGAACATCACCGCCACTCCGATCATCAGCATCGAGACGCGCCGGTGAAAACGGCCGACGTCGGTTTCCGCCCAAGTCGCCAACGGGCGATACAAGTGCCGCCCTTCATCGTGCGGCGTGCAAGCTGCTTTTAAGTGGCAGCCGTTGCAACGCGAAGCTTCGGCGCGATAGAGCGCCTGGCGGCTTTCTTCCTGAATCAAATACAGCGTGAGACGCTCTCCTTCAGGGCAGCGGTAATGATCGGCGCCGGCGTCATATTCAAAACCGGCCTCGGCATGCCGCCGCGCACGCTCAAAGTGCAGCCGCGCGACGATCTCAAACAGCCGCGCGCCCGCCAGAACCGCCCCCACATAACCCAGCACCAGCCAGGCTTCCAATTCAACCGGTAAACTCAGCAGCATTGGTATCACGTTCACGTGAGACCTCCTTTGAGAGGGCTATCCCGAAAACTTGGATTTCGCCGCGACAGCGTTCCGTAGCGTTCCGTGGGGCGGCCCGCCGGGCCGTATTTTGCGTAAGACGGGCCGGCGGCCCGCCCCACAGCTCCGTTTTTGGATAGTCTCTGAGAAATAACCGTCACGAAACACTTGGACCGGGCGAAACCTCCGTGAACAGCGGAATGGCCTCCGCCGCGGCGGAACTCGCCGGCGTGTCGGTCGGCTGAGAGGAGCGAAGCACGGCGCGGCCCGTCAGACAAACCAGCGGAACTACCCCCGCGATAAACAGCACGTCGCCGGGCAAGCGCAGCCACTCAATCATCGCATGATCGTTGAAAAACTCAATGGAACGCGCGTGCCAGTAACCATTCAACACCGCGTCGCCAAGTTGCAGCACGCCGATCGGAAAGAGATTGGCGAACACCATCCAAGCCAACCCCAGATTGAGCGACCAGAACGAAAAGCCGACCCAGCGGTCGCTCCACTGTTCCGGCCGCAGCAAGTAACGCAGGCAAAACACCAGCAGGGCGATGGCCAGCATGCCATACACGCCCATCATTGAGGCATGGCCGTGGTTGGCCGTCAACTGTGTGCCGATTTCGTAATAGCTGACCACCGGCAGATTGATAAGAAAGCCGAATACGCCCGCTCCCAGAAAGTTCCAAAAGCCGACCGACGCCAGGTAGAGCACCGCCCAGCGATGCGGAAACTGACTTTCGCCGCCGAGCAACTCTTGCCGCGCGCCCATTTGCAGAAAGGTCCAAGCTTCCACGGTGAGAAAGGTGAGCGGAATGACCTCCGCCGCGGAAAAGAAGGCCCCTAAGGCCATGTGAACGGCGGGCGTGCCGCTGAAGTAAAGATGGTGCATGGTGCCCACGACGCCACCCACGGAATAGAGCAAGGCGTCGAAGTAAATCACACGTGTGGCCGTTCGCTCCGAGACCACGCCCAGCAGCACGAAAACATAAGCGACCATGATGGTGGTGAACAGTTCCAGGAAATCTTCCACCCAAAGGTGAACCACCCAGAACCGCCAAAAATCAGCGATGGCGAAGTTGGTATGCGGCCGATTGACAAGCCCCACGGCGTAAAACAGCGGAATGGTCAACGCGCTGTAGAAGAACAGATAGGGCAAGTTGCCGCGGCTTTCGCCGGCCAGTTTGCCGCGCAGGCCGCGATAGAGAATCACGCACCACAGCACCAGGCCGGCCACCAACAGGATTTGCCACAACCTGCCCAGGTCGAGATATTCCCAACCTTGGGCGCCAAAGAACGGTTTGGCGTCTTGCGGCAGCCACCCCTTGTAGCTGGCCGCCTCGCCAATCATGCTGCCGACCACGACGACCACCAACGCGCCCAGCAGCACAAACGACAAGAAGCGCTGCCCGCGCGGCTCGCGGCCGGCGATCAGCGGGGCCAGGAAAATACCCGCCGCGAGATAGGCGGCCGAAACGAAAAAAATGGCCAATTGCAAATGCCACGTCCGCGTCAGGTTGTAGGGCAGCCATCGCGGCAAGTCGATGCCGAAGAAACTGCCCGTCTCCGCGTGATAATGGGCGGTCGCGCCACCGAGCAGGGTTTGCACGAAGAACAGCGCGGCCACTATGAATAAATACCAGGCGGTGGAGCGTTGGGCGGGCGTCAGCGAGACCATGCCCGGCGGCAGAAAACGCAAGCGGCGCTCCTGCTGCGCGTGCCAGCCCAACAGGTGCGAACTGCGGCCGAAGACCGTCAGCATCAGGCCGATGCCGCCCAGCAAAGCGATGATCGAGAGCGTACTCCAAACGACCGCCTCTTGTGTCAACTGATTGCCGACCAGCGGTTCGGGCGGCCAGTTGTTGGTATAAGAATACGGCCGGTCAGGCCGCCGGGCGGAAGCGGTCCAGGCGGTCCAGGAGATGAAGGCGACAATTTGGCGTATTTCGTCTGGGTTTGGAATGGCGCCCGGACCCATGCCCGCTCCGCTACGGCGACGGTTGAGAATCTCGTCGGTGTAATGTTCCAATAGGAAGTCGAAGGCGTGAGCTTGCCCTGCGGTCCAGGTGAGCGTCTCGGTCTTGGCATCGTAGCGGTTTTCCTGCAGCTCTCGCTGCACCTTTTGTTCGGCCTCGGCCCCGCCGCCGTAAAAGTTTCGCATTTCCAACGCCTGCCGATGCAAATAGTCGGCGGTGAAATCGGGTCCAAGATAGGCGCCGTGGCCGTAGATCGAGCCATACTCCATCAGCCCGTAGGTCAGAAAAACCTGCTGGCCTTGCAGAATATCTTCGCCGCTGATGATGGTCTTTCCGCCGGGCGAAACCACCCGCTCTGGAACCGGGGCGTGGTCTTGATAGACGCGCAATGCCAGGTAGCCGAGCACGGCGAAGCCGAGCACGAAAGTGAGGGCGACACCTTGCAGCCACAACGGCGAGATCACCATCGGGCGACGAGAACCATTGGTCATTGTAGTACAGCTCACGCAGGTTGATTTCTGAACGCTCCGCCAAGCGCAAGAACATGGCAGATGCGCTGCACGGCGTCAAGCTACGACTTGTCGGCCGTTCGCAGCGCCTTTTCCAGCGCGAGCACGGCCGCGGCGGCGTCGATCAGCTTTTGGTTCTTGTCGGAGGCGAGCTCTTGCAAGCGGCGGAAGGCGGCGCGTTCGTCAATGCCGGTCACCTTCATCAACAACCCCTTGGCCTGCTCGATCACCTTGCGGTCAGCCAGCGCTTGCCGCAGGTCGGCGGCTTCCTTACGCAACTCCCGCAACTCCGCGAAGCGGCGCATGGCCAGGCCAATCGCCGGCGCCAACGACGCCTTGCCGATGGGCTTGACCAGATAGGCCAGCACATGGTCGGCCTCGGCGCGCTCGATCAACTCCGGATCGTGATAAGCCGAGATCAAGATGATGGGCACCGGACATTCGCGACAGATCGCCGTGCCGGCCTCAATGCCGTCCATGTCGGGCATTTTGATGTCGGTAATCACCAGGTCGGGCCGCAAGGTGCGGCAGTGCTCGACCAGCTCGCTGCCGGTTTCCGCGACCGAGACGACTTTGTGGCCCAGCGTGGGGAGCATCCGCTCAAACCAATCACGCACGTCGGCTTCGTCATCGGCAACCGCGATTCGTAGTGACCCATTCATTTATTCTCTCCTGGCAAGATGACAAGAATCTCCGCGCCGGGTGCGCGCCGTTCGCCCGCTTCAATTTGCCCGCCGTGTGCCTGAATGATCCGCCGGCAGATCGGCATGCCCAGTCCGGTGCCTTTGGCCTTGGTTGTAAAAAACGGCTCGAAGATGTGGGCGCGCTGCTCGTCGGTAAGCCCGGGGCCGCTGTCGATAAACGATATCCTCAAGGCCGGCCGGCCGGCGAGCGTCGCCTCGCGGCAACAAACCGACATCCGGCCGCCGGGCGCCATCTCGCTGATGGCGTTTTCAAAAATGTTGCGAAAAACCTGGTTCAGGCGAAAGCGATCGACTGAGCAACGGGCGCCGCCGGCAGCGACCGATTCCTCCAGCTCAATTCGCTTGGGTTCATGCACGTGCGCCAGGTCAGACCAACATTCGCGCCAGATGCCGCGCAGATCGCACGGCTCGCGTTCGAGCACGATCGGCGCGGCGTAATCGCGCACCTCTTCATAAAGCTGCTGCAAGTGGTTCTGGGCGCGCTCGATGCGTTGCACCAGTTCCAGCGCCGCCGGACGGTCTTCCACTTCCATCTCAAGCATGTCGAGGCAGGCTTTGCTGCGTTGCAAGGCATTGCGGCTTTCGTGCGTCAAGCCGGCCATCATCTGGCCGATGGCGGCCAAGCGCTCCGCTTGCAGGGCCTTCTGCTGGGCTTCATGCAGTTCCGTCAGGTCGTGGCCGATGGCCAGCAACGCCGGCCGCTCGCGAAAATCCTCCAGCGGTTCGGCGTTCCAAGCGATCAGCCGGCAAGAGCCGTCTTTGCAACGCACGGTGTCTTGCAACTTTCGTATCGGCCGGCAACGCGGGCCGTTCACAAGCCGGCGCGTCCAATGCGACTCAGCCGGACCCGTGGCGAAGATTTCCGCGAAATCGCGTCCTTCCACCTCGCCGGCCGCGTAGCCCGTCAGTTTCTCGGCGTAAGGGTTGAGATACGCGATGGTTCCGTCGAGTCTGAGGATAAACGTGGTCGAAGGAGCGACTTCCACCAGTGAACGAAAGGCCGCGTCGCTGCGCGCTTTGGCTTGCGTCAGCCGGCGACGATCGACAATGCGCGTGAGCCGATTGCGAAAGACGTGCGCGTTGATCGGTTTGAGCACGTAGTCGGCCGCGCCGTTGCGCAAGGCCGCGATGGCGCCGTCCAAGTCGGCGTAGCCCGTCGCCACGATCACGTCGGCCTCGGGCGCCAGCTCCTTTAACCGCGGCAAAAGGTCTTCGGCCGAGCCATCGGGCAAACGCCGGTCGAGCACGACCATGCCCACGCTCGACCAATCGCGATCGGTGAGGGCCTCTCGCGCGGTGGCCACGGCCTCCACGTGAAAGCCATCCAATTCGAGGATGTCGCGGAGATTGGCGCGCGTGTCGTCGTCGTCTTCAACGATTAGCGCGGTCATCGGCAGGTGGTCGTTCATGTTTGGTTAGTTTGGCCAAAACGTCCAATAATCTTGGCACGTCAAAGGGCTTGTAGCAAGCGGCGTCGGCGCCGGCGGCCAGGGTCTGCTCGACCAGTTGATCCATCTCGCCGCGGGCGCCCGTGACCAGAATCGTGCGGGCCTGGGGATTGGCCTGCCGCACGAGCCGAAAAACATCGGCCCCGGTGCCGTTCGGTAGTTTCATGTCAATCAACACCACATGGTGTTGCCGCAACCGCAGATGGTCGGCGGCGGTGGTGGGATCGTGCGCCATGCAAACCCGATAGCCGCGCTCACGGAACAAATCCCAAAGGGTATGGCACAAATCGTGGTCGTCATCGACGATCAAGACCGCCGGTTGTTCCACGGCCTCGCCAATCATCCCTAAAAGCTTGGCAAGATCGACCGGTTTGGGCAAGATTTGCCAAGCGCCCGCCGCCAGCGCGTCGCTGGCGGTGTTGCTGCTGGCATACGCCGTGACCACAATGGCCACCGTGCCCGATTTCAATTGTTTGATGCGCCGATAGAGTTCCAGGCCGTCCATGCCGGGCATCTTCAGATCGAGCAGCGCCACATCATAGGCGTGCCGTTTGACCAGCTCGATGGCGCTCGGCCCGTCATAGGCGACATCGACGTGATAGCCCAGATCGGTCAGAATGTCGGACAGGTTCGCGCAGGTATCAGCCTCGTCATCCACGACAAGAACGCGTCTAGGGTGATTCGTCATGGTTGTTGGTCGGTGTGTTCGCGTTGGCTCAACGGTTCTTTGACGTCGCGACGGTCGACGCCCGGCAGACGAACCGAAAACTGGCTGCCTTGTCCTACTTCGCTGGCGATGTGCAGTCCGCCGCCGTGCTTGTCGATAATCGATCGCGGGATCGCCAGACCCAGGCCGATGCCGCGGGCCTTGGTTGAATAAAGCGGTTCCAAAATGCGTTCGAGGGCCTCTCGAGGAATGCCGGGGCCGGTATCGGCCACGGTCACCGCCACGTCGTTCTCCGCCGGCCGCGCGCTGACCGTGAGCGTGCCGCCCTGCTCGTGCATGGCATCGCGGGCGTTGCGCAGCAAATTGCCGAAAACGATCTGCAATTGCCGGTCGTCGCCCAGCACCCAAGGCAAGTCGGGAGGAAAATCAAGCTTGACCGTGATGGCATCGGGCATCGCGTTTAATTCCAAAACTTCTTTGACGCATTTCTCCACGCACAGCGCGTGCCGTTCGGGCATCGGCAATCGGGCAAAATCAGACAACGCCGTAATCACGCGATCGGCGAGTCCCACCTGCCGCTCGATACGCTCCAGGTGTTGTTGCACTTTTTCGGGGGGCGCCTGCCGCGCGTGGGTGAGATAATAAATCGAAGTCTTGATGACGTTCAAGGGGTTGCGCAGTTCATGGGCCACGCCCCCCGCCACCTGGCCGATCGTAATCAACCGTTCGCTGCGCTTTTGCCGCAAGCCTAACTCGGTCTGATAGGCGTCTTCGATGATCGCCAGGTCAAGGTCCAGCAACAAATTGAGCGAGTAGCGGACGGCCAAGAGTTCGCGTAAGCCGCCCGTCCAGTCGCGCTCGAGCGCCTGCAGCAAGCCGCGCCGCAAACGCGAAAGCGCGGCGTTGGTGTAGACCTGCGGCAAACCAATGTCGACGTGTCGCTGGCCCACGCGCCAACGGCGGCTGACGTAATCGAGGTCGTACTGGCCTGAAATCAAATCGTGCAGCCAGGCGCGCAAGGTTCCTTTCAAGCGTTCGACCTGGTCCATGCCGCCGGTGATGACCTTTTTCGCATCGGGGTGGCGGTCGATTTCCTCGTAGAAATCGTCAATCAACTCAGCGACGTGCGGCCTGATCAGATCGGCCACCTCCGCCACGCGCCGCGCGTCGTCGTCGGTCCAGCCCACGTAGGATTGCAACTCTTGATACAGTTGATAGATTTTTTTCCAAGGCATTCCTTGGCTCACTCCCAAAATCTCGACAGGCATTGCAGCCCCCTCTGAACTGGACAGAGTCAAACACGGTTTATTTGACACGTTTTGGCCGGGACTTCAACTGCCAAACGCCAGCACGCAAGACACCACCACCAGGGCGAACAGGCTAAGCCCCAGAATCGAGGTCAAGCAGAACAAAAGGCCCGTGAAGACGGAGTCGTCTTCGCCGAACACCTCGCGCCAGACGTCCTCGTCAAGCGGATCTACTTCATATTGGGGGCATAATGGTTCAACGGGGTTCGTCCAGCGTGCGGTACTCATGTGTCATATTTCGGGCAAGAAAGCTTCGAGCGTTTACATTGACGGCTGTTATGAAGCATGCGGCATGCCAGATGTGGCACGACCATGCTCGGCCGGTCCAAAACCGGCAAAAAGCCGCTATTATCAAGTGCATTATGGCTTGACGCCGTTGTGGTGATTCGTCGGGGCAAACCGCGCGGTGGCGCGCAGTGTGCGGCGTGGCGCGCCCGGAAATCACGCTCGGGCCGGGCCGTTCGGGAGTTGGCTTTAAGGAGGATGGCCTTCCCATGCCGTCCCGTTTTTTTTACTGGACGGGCCGGGAGGCCCATCCTGGCCTGCGCAAAAAAAAACGTGTTTCATTCAGGAAACCATCAACGGTTTGACGCGAGATTTGTTCCGCTCCGCCACCACCGGCTTCACGCCGGTGGAGCGATGATTGGCCGCTAGAAACGGCGCCTTACGATGCTCCCTTTCCTCTTTTTCGCACCAGCGTCCGCCGCCGGAGGTGGAGGACGCTGGTGCGAAAAAGAGGAGGCGCAGGAGGTTGCCGCGATAAAGCGTTCTGGCGGTCAATCATCGCTCGACCGGGGCAAGCCCGGATCGGGGCGGAACAAGACCGGCTTCACTGGTTCGGGGCGCGTCACACGTCGTTTGCGCAGCCCAGGCCCATCCTCCGTGACCGCCGCGGCCAACTCCGCCAGATCTCACACCGGCGTGCAAATCGTCGGCACCGCCAAAAAGCGGCCATCGGGCAAAAAGGGCGCGGGACGCTTTGCGACAGCCTGGAACAGGCGCTTGCGCACAGACGCCTTGAAATCGGCCGCGGTTCATGTTCAACTTTCATCTGGGAAGACAATCGGGCGAACTTGGCAACGTGCCCGTGGAAGTGCGGCTCTTTTAGCCACCCTACGGCAGCACCACCTTGCCGGGGTTATTCTTCCAGCCGAAGCGTTTATAAAACTCGCGCGGCGTGAAGGTTTCTTGCCCGGCGGCGGTTTGGATGACGTAGACGATTTCTTTCTCCGCGCCGCGTGTACCGAGCCAATGCCCGTCGGCACTGGCCACCATCCAATCGCCATGTCCCAACGGCACGACGCTGGCCACCAGCTTTAAGGAGGATGGCCTTCCCAGGCCGTCTCGTTTGTTACTGGACGGGCCAGGAGGCCCATCCTCCGCAACCGCCGCATCCAACTCCGCCAGATCCCACACCCGCGTACAATCCGTGGCCACCGCCAGAAAGCGGCCGTCGGGCGAAAAATGGGCGGGACGCCCAATGTGTGGCGTGCGATCCGGACGCGGGGCCTCCGCCAACCGCCGGCCGGTCGTGGCGTCAAAGACATAAATCGCCTCGCGGTCGAGCACCTTTAGCCTGCGGCCATCGGCCGACCAGTGCATGGCGGCGACTTCCCATTCATGCGGGCCATTGGTGCATGGTAAGTCGCGTAATGGCTTTAACATGGGCGGAACGGTGGATTTTGGCTTCTCGCGAGAGGTCTGAGAACTTTGGTCTTGGGCCGGGGAGGTTTCGCCTCCAATCGTGTCAGCCACTGTTCCAACCAAGGCGTACACCTGCTCGGCGTCGTACAACCTGACGAACGCGCCGGGCGGAGCCACAGAATATCCGCCGTGACTCACTGCCACCGTCTTGCCGTCGGGCGAAAACTCGATTTGGTGATGCCACGCTTCGCGCGGCGTCTGCGCCGCGGCTAACCGCGCGCCCGTCGCGGCATCGTAAATCACCAACTCGCCGTCGCTGCCTACCGCCACGAGCGCGCCGTCGGGCGACCACGCCAATCCGTGAATCCTCGGTGTCAATGGCGCGGTTCGCATCAAGCGTTCCTCCTTCGCCAGATCCCAAATCTCGACGCACCGCTGGTCGTTCGCGCTCGGTACATCCAAGCTGGCGCACGCCAACCGCGCGCCGTCGCGAGAAAATCGTGTCGTAGCCAGACGGGTTTTTATCTTGCCAAAGTGCCGCGTGGTCCACTGTTGGCCGCGGCGATGTGAAACAACCACACCTGTCTCATAGGTGTTGTTCAAGATCATGTCGGGATCCGGAGACCACACGGCGCCGAAGTGGCCGCCGGTTGGCAACATTGACAAGCCACGATTCTTCGAGTTCGACCAGACTGCCGTATCATCGCCCGTCACCGCCAATTCGCGGCCGTCGGGCGACCAAGCCGGGCTTTCGGCCCAAGGCTTGAAGAGCGTTTCCATGAGGAGCGCGCGTGAGGGAAGATCGAACAGCCCAATCGAGTCGCCGGCTTGCAGCGCGAGCCTTTGGCCATTGCCCGAAAGGCATAATCCATAAATGTCCAAGTGGCGGCGGTAGGGGAGTACGTCGCCAAGCGGCTCGCCCGCCGCCAGATCCCACAGCCGCGTGCCGATGTTTGGCCCGATGGAAACAACCGCTCGCTTGCTATCGGGCAGCCACGCGATGCGCGGATTGTCAAATCCATGCCCCTCCGTGAGCGTCTGCAGAAGTTTCCCGGTGGTTGGATCCCAGACGAGGATTTCTCCGTTGCTCGCGTAGGCGGCCAGCAGCGAACCGTCTGGCGACCAGGCGAACGCGAGGCGCGGAAGCGTGTTGGATTTGGATTCCAAACTCAGCACCGGTGCGAGAGTGGCCGCTTCCCAAACGCGGATTTCGCCATTTGCGGCGGCCGATACAAATCGGCGGCTATCGGGCGACCAGGCAAAAAAGCCCGGTTGTGGCAGCACGTCGTGGCCGATCGGCCGCGGCAGAAGCTCACCGCTGCCGACATCGAGCAAGTGGAGCGGAGAACCCGCGGTTACAATGGCGAGAAGCTTGCCATCGGGCGACCAAGCTAGCGAACCCCTTAGATTTGGCGATCCAGAATTCGCCGATCCAGCATTGACGTTGCGAATTTGCCCGCCTGTCGCGGTATTCCAAATCCGCACGTTGCCGGCCAGGGAATCAACGGAAGCGACGAATTGGTCGTCTGGCGAAAAGGCGACCGCGGCGAGCGGCTCGTCATCGCCCACGAAAAGCCGCTCCACTTTGCCCGTGGCCACATCGATCAACCGCGTCAGTCCGTCTTCGCCGGCCTGCGCCAACCATTTGCCATCGCGCGAGAGAGCAAGCGGCTGCCATTGGTTAAAATGCTGGGGCGGCGAGCGCGCGGCGACGGTCCAGCTTTCGATGCCCGGCAGCACGGCGGGTCGTTGGACCAGGGCCATTTGGCCGATCGGCGTAGGGTGGGCATTGCCCACCATTGCGCCGCCGCTCGACGCGGCGTCGGCGAGAGGTTGACGCAGATCAGTGCGCGTGGTGGGCAATGCCCACCCTACGTTGTTCTTCCAACCAAACCGTTCGGCGAATTGCTCGCGCGAGAGCGTTTCTTGACCTTCGGGCGTTTCCACGACATAGACCAAAAGCTCGTCGGCTCGCGGCGAGGCGCGGTAGTGCCCGTTGGGCGAAATCGAAAGCACTTGTCCGCGATTGAAGGTGAGGAGCATGGCGGCCATGTGTGGTGACCCCGAAGGGGTCGTATTCCATAGCCCAGGGCGCAGCGCAGCGGAGCCCTGGGTTGTAGCCGCGGTGGAGTCGTCAGCCCCAACGGGGCGTAACTCCGCCGGCTTGATGTCGTTGGCCGCGCCGGCGACCGGTTGCGCTTCGTCGGAGTGACGCCCTTTCAGGGCTACGCCATTCGGTGCTCCCACCGAACCCAGGGTTTCACCCTGGGCTGT
>DASVGM010000013.1:0-9720 GCA_036379555.1 Pirellulales bacterium
CAAGCCATCGATTCTAGCGGTCAATCACCGCTCCACCGGCGTAAAGCCGGCGGTGGCGGAGCGGAACAAATCTCACGTCGATCCGTTGGTGATTTTGGTCCATAACATACCGCATTTTGCGCAGGCCAGGCCCATCCTCCGCTGGCACCGCTTGTCTTATTGCAGCTCGCGCGAGTTTACTTCTGCCGCGACCACTCCGTGCCGGTGGGACGGTCTTCCAGCACAATGCCCAGCTCGCCAAGACCCTGGCGAATGCGATCGGCCAGGGCGAAGTTCTTGCTCTTGCGGGCCTCAGCCCGCAGGTCAATCATCAATGACATCAGCTTGCCCACCAGGTCGTCGCCGGGCGCGGCCGCTGTTTCGATGGGCTGCAGGAACAAACCCAGCGTGGCGGCCAGCTCGCGCAAAATTTTGGTGGCGCTTTGAAACGCCGCCAGCTTGCCGGCGTCCGAGGTTGAAGTTTCCAGGCCGGCTTCGTCGGCGAATTTGTTGATCGACCGCACCAACTCAAACAGCACGCCAATGCCGCCGCCGGAATTAAAATCGTCGTCCATCGCTTCCAGGAATTGCCGCCGCAGATCGAGCACGTGCCGCTCCAACGGTTCGCCCGACGCGGCGGCGATCTCCTGCCGCCGGGCGGGCGGCTCAAGATCATAAAAACTTTTGCCGGTCACGCGCTCGTAGCGTTTGAAGAAACGATAAAACGTCTCCAATCCTTTCTCGACTTCCGCGATGCGTTCTTCGCTGAAGTCAATGGGCCGGCGATAGTGCGTGGAGAGCAAATAAAAGCGGATCGTTTCGCCCTGATATTTTTTCAGCAGGTCGCGAAACGGGCTGGCGCCTTTCGATTTGCCCATCTTGCCGGCCTCTTGCGCCGCTTGGTCGCCGGCGGCCAGTGCTCCCGCGATCTGGTCGCCGGCTGCCGCTTCGCGCGTGGCGCGTCCGCCCACTTTGCCCACTTCGTCGGAAGCCTGCATCAGCCCGTTGTGCAGCCAGTACTTGGCTTGCGGCTTGCCGTGGCAGCATTCGCTCTGGGCGATCTCGTTCTCGTGATGCGGAAAGATCAGGTCGAGCCCGCCGCCGTGAATGTCGAAGGTTTCGCCCAGCAAGCGGCGGCTCATGGCCGAGCACTCGATGTGCCAGCCCGGCCGCCCTTTGCCCCAGGGGCTGTCCCAGGCCGGCTCGCCGGGCTTGGCGTTTTTCCACAACGCGAAATCGGCCGTGGAGCGTTTGCGTTCGGCCATTTCGCCCCCCTCGCCTTGCAACGCGGCGACATCGCGGCGGCTCAGCTTGCCATAATCCGAGTCGCGGCCGACCTCAAAATAAACATCCCCATCTGAAGCGTAGGCGAAACCGCGTTCGATGAGTTGTCGCGTGAAGCGAATGATCTCGTCGATGTTGTCGGTGGCGCGCGGAAAATGGTCGATCGTGTCGATGCCCATCGCCGCCAGGTTGCGGTGATAATCCGCGATCATTTCCTCCGCCACGGCCGACATGGCGATGCCGCGCCGCTGCGACTCGGCGATCAGCTTGTCGTCGACGTCGGTAATGTTGACGACCAACGTCACCTGGTAGCCGCAGTAGACGAGATACCGCTTGATGGCGTCGAAGATCACCGGCCCGACCATGTGGCCGATGTGGCTCGGCTTGTAGACGGTCGGCCCGCAGAGATAAATGCCGACGCGGCCGGGCACGACCGGCTCCAACGGCTCTTTGTTTTTCGATAGTGTGTTGTAAACTCGAATCGACATTAGCTAGGTATGCTTTCCAGAAGTACGACGGCTTCGGCCATGACGGCTTCCTCTCGCCCCACAGGCCCGACACGTTCACCGGTTTTGGCCTTGAACCCCACGCTTTCGACCGGCAACTCGACGAGCATGGCGATCCGCTGCCGGATGGCGGTTTTGTAGGCCGAGAGCTTCGGTCGCTCGGCAAACACGATTGTATCGACGTTGACCAGCCGAAAGCCAGCGGCGGTGACGCGGCGGAGGGCGTGCTGCAGCATTTCGGCCGAATCGCGGCCGCGGTTGGCCGGATCGGTATCGGGGAACAACTCGCCGATATCGCCCAAAGCGGCCGCTCCGAGCAACGCATCGGTAATGGCGTGCAGCAGCACGTCGGCATCGCTATGCCCGACCATGCCGTGATCGTGCGGCACGTCCATTCCGCCCAGCCGCAAAGGTCCGCCGGGCGCGAGACGATGCGTATCGTGACCGATTCCTATTCGCATAGTCAAGCCTCATTTTCAGCGGCGGGTGGTGTAAAGGCGAGATTATAGCGGAAGCGGCACAGGCGCCAAAGACCGCCGCGGCGGTTGGCAGAGCCGCCGTCTGGCAATTATGCTGGTGGCATGATTGATTACCGCCTGATTACCGCGGCCCTGCTCACGCTGGCCATCGGCCCCGGCGCCTGGGCCGCTGAAAAACCGCCCACCGAGGACGATTATTACCCCATTACCCGCTTTCAAACGCCCCCCGGCGCCGTGCTGGAAGTGGGGGCGTTTCAACTTTTACCCGACGGGCGACTGGCCTTGGCCACGCGGCGCGGTGAAATCTGGTTGGTGGACGAGCCGTTTTCGCCACAGGTCAAATCCGGCCAGTTCAAGCTTTTTGCCCACGGCCTGCACGAAGTGCTCGGCCTGGCCTATCGCGACGGCTGGCTTTACGTGACCCAACGCTGCGATGTCTCGCGGCTGCGCGACACCGATGGCGACGGCACGGCCGACGAATTTGAACTGGTCAACGACGAATGGGAAATCAGCGGCGATTACCATGAATACGCCTTTGGCTCGAAGTTCGACCACGACGGCAATTTGTGGGTGGTGCTTTGTCTCACCGGTTCGTTTGACAGCAACTGCAAGTATCGCGGCTGGTGCGTGCGCATCACGCCGCAAGGCAAGCTGATTCCAACGGCCAGCGGCATTCGGTCGCCCGGCGGTATTGGCATGAATGCCGCGGGCGACATGTTTTATACCGACAACCAAGGGCCGTGGAACGGCACCTGCGCGTTAAAGCACCTCATACCGGGCAAGTTCGTCGGCAATCCCGGTGGTAACAAGTGGTATGACCTAGCCACGTCGTTCATGGGGCCGCGTCCGCCAGACCCTCAAAGCGGCAGCCGTTTTATCGCCGAGGCGAAAAAAATTCCCCAGTATGAACCGCCCACGATCTTGTTTCCCTACGACAAAATGGGCAAATCGGCCAGCGGCATCACCTGTGATACGACCGGCGGCAAGTTTGGCCCTTTTGACAAGCAACTCTTCGTCGGCGATCAATCGGCCAGCACCATCATGCGTTGCTGCCTGGAGAAGGTGCGCGGTCATTATCAAGGCGCTTGCTTTCCCTGGCGCGAGGGCATTGGCTCGGGCACGTTGCCTTTGGAAATGGCGGCGGATGGCGTCATGTTCGTGGGCGGCACGAATCGCGGCTGGGGGTCGCGCGGCCCGCTGCCTTTCAGCATTGAACGGATCAACTTCAGCGGCCAGACGCCCTTTGAAGTGCATGAAATGCATGCTTGTCCCGACGGCTTTGAGTTGACCTTCACGCAGGCGATCGATGGCCGCGCGGCGGCCGACGCGGCCTCGTACCGCATCGGCACGTACACGTATATTTATCAGGCCAGCTATGGCAGCCCGGAAGTCGACCACACCACGCCGGCCATTACAAAAATCGAAGTGGCCGGCGACCGCAAGAGCGTGCGGTTGCACCTCGATCGCCTGCAAGAAGGGCACGTGCATGAGCTGCATTTGGACGGCTTGCGCAGCGCAGCGGGCCAGCCGCTGCTACACAAAGAAGCTTACTATACGTTGAACTACCTTCCCTAAATAACTCTGCGTGATTCCGGGGCGCGGCGTCGTGGAGGATGGGCTTCCTAGCCCGTCACCAAACAACTGGACGGGCTAGGAAGCCCATCCTCCTTTTCCCAACAGCACGCAAGGTCATTTGAACATGAAAACGGCGCGTTTGGCGGGAGTTTGCCTGTTGGCGATGGCGGCGTTTGCCGCTTACCACTTTTATCTGCGCGGGCTGATGCTTGATACCGGCTTGCAGCTCGGGGCGGTGCGGCCGGGTAAGACCGTCTATCGCATCGTGCCGCTCTACATTCACGCCCGGCCGCGGTTGAAAACCGGCGTGCTCATCGCCGCGGCCACACTGGCCGCCTTCATCTACTGGGCCCGGCGAGCGATCGCCGCCGCGGAAACGTCGCCGGACGCAACGGCCCTGCCTGCCCATAGTAGCCCTCACGCTCCGCGTGAGGAAAGCCGCGGAGCGCCCAGCCAGGATTATTCACCGGCGCGTAGCCGACTTCGTAATAAGTCGGGGCGTGACAGCAGGTTACGGCCAGAATTCTTACGAATTCCGCTACGTAGCATGCCCCGCCGTCGGCGCCTGCTTCTTGCCGCCACGTTCGCGGTCTGGCAAATCGCCATCGCGGTTTCCGTCGCCTTGATTGACGGCGGAGTTCATACGCTTTGGAAGCCATATCAAGAATATCACAACAGCGACTACATCGGCGCGGTCGAACGAATTGAATCGCCCTCGGCGTTTCTGCGCGACTACCCGCGGTTGATGCCCGCCTTGCCGTTGCACTGCCGCAGCCACCCGCCGGGCGGGCCGCTCTTCTTATGGCTGGTGGCGCAACTGTTTGGCCCCGGCCCGCGGGCGGCGTCACTGGCGACGATCCTGACGGCCTCACTGGCCGCGCCGGCGGTCTATCTGCTGGCGGCGGAGGTGTTGTCGGAAGCCGCCGCCCGTCTGGCCGCCGCGCTGTTTCTGCTGGCGCCGAATGTCGTCTGTTACACGGCGACGTGCCTGGACGCCGTATTCATGGCGCCGCTGGTGTGGAGCTGCTATTTTCTCTACGTTGGCCGTCGCACGTCGCCGCTGGCCAGTGGAATCGCCGGTGGCGTCGCCGCCGCGTTGGCCGCGTTGATGACTTTTTCGGCCTCGTTCGTGGCACTTTGGTCCATCGTCCATCTCGTCGCGACGGCTTTGTTCGATCGTGCGCGGTGGCGAAACGCCGCCATCACGTTGGTCGCGGCCGTGGTAACCGCGGCGGTGTTCTATGGACTGCTCCATGCCGCTTCGGGGTATGAACCGCTGGCCGTGTTGCGGCAAGCGTTCGCCGGCCAGGCGGAAGCGATGTCGGGGCGTGGGCACAGCTCTTGGCGGCAGTCCGCGCACTTCGCCGTGGCGAACCTGGCGGCGTTTTTGTTTTGCGCCGGCGTGCCGGTCTCGTGGTTGTGGTTGCGGCAAACCATGCGGGAGTGTCGCCGCGACACGTCCAGCGCGGCGCGCTGCCTGCTTGTCAGTTTTGGCCTGACACTTTTGCTGATCGACCTGGCGCCGCTCTACACGCTGGAGACGGAGCGCATCTGGATTTTTTTGTTGGGCTTCTTGGCGATTGGCGCCGCCGCGCGGCTGGCCCAAACCGAAAGGCTCGGCGCCTCGCCTCTGATCGCGGCGGCGCTGGCGTTCACCGCGGCCCAGACGATCGTCATGGAAGCGCTGTTTGATTGGAGATGGTAAACGGCCACCTACGGGACAAAAGACCGGATCACTGCAGCGCCGCAAAAGCAAAAAGTTACCCGCACGGGGATTTGAACCCCGGTTACTGGGCTGAGAACCCAGCGTCCTAGGCCACTAGACGATGCGGGCATAAATGCGCCTGCCCTCAGCGGCCGCCGGGCAAACGTCGTAGCACACTTTGTTAACCGACTATTGCCACCCTGTCAACCGCTACTCGCCCATGACGTAAGAAAATACCAGCGGAGCGACGATCGAAGCGTCGGAGTTGATCATGAATTTGGGGGCGTCTTTTTCCAGTTTGTACCAGGTGATCTTTTCGTTCGGCACCGCGCCGGAATAAGAGCCAAACGAGGTCGTTGAATCGGAAATCTGCGCGAAATAGCCCCACAGCGGAACGTCCTTCTCCAAGTCCTGGATGATCAGCGGCACCGCGCAAATCGCAAAATCGCCGGCGATGCCGCCACCAATCTGAAAGAACCCCAGCGGGTGCCGCTCGACGTTGTCCAAATACCAGCGCACCAAATGCTCCATCTGCTCGGTGCCGCTCTTGATGGCCGAATGGCTTTTGACCTTTTTTTCCAACACGCGGGCGGCAAAGATGTTGCCCAGCGTCGAATCCTCAAAACCCGGCGTGTAAACCGGAATGCCCATCTCGTAAGCGGCGCACACCCAAGAGTGCTCCAGCGGTATCTGCCGCACTTTTTCCAGCGTGCCGTCTTCAATCAGCCGGTAGAAATATTCGGTCGAGAAATAGGACTCACCCTTCTCGCCCGCCGCCGTCCAATACTCCAGCAGCCGGTGCTCGATGTGGCGGATGACCGTTTCAGGAATGCAGGTGTCGGTGACACGGTTGAAACCCTCGTTTCGCAAGGCCAACTCGTCATCGGGGGATAAATCACGATAGTTCGGCGCCATGCGATATTCGTCGTGGGCGACGAGGTTGAAAATGTCTTCCTCAAAGTTGGCCGCGGTGCAAGAGATGGCGTGGATTTTGCCGGCGCGAATCATCTTGGCCAGCGAGATACCCAGTTCGGCGGTGCTCATGGCGCCGGCCATGGCCAGCAGCATTTTGCCACCATCGTCCAGGTGCTTTCGCCAGGCACGGGCCGCGTCGACGGTTTCGCGCGCGTTGAAGTGCCGGAAGTGGTGGTCCATGAAGTGGGTGATCGTCATTGGCAAGCCAGGGATTTGAGCAGTCCAGCGGTACACGACGGAACGCCACTGGGGGCGTTCCCTACAGAGAGCAGGTGTCGCGGCGAGAAGGCGCCGAGTGCCGCAAAAAAACGGCGATGGGTCGCCGGCGCTGCGATGAGCGGGCCCTACGCGGGCTGCTTCTGCTTGGCGGCCTTGATGGCGGCCGACAGACGCGACTTGACCCGCGCCGCCGCGTTGCGGTGAATGATGCCGCGCGCGGCCGTTCGATCCAACTTCTTCACCAACTCTCGATAACTCTCTTGAGCCAAAGCCAAGTTGCCGCCTTCCAGCGAGCCGCGGACCTTCTTAATCAGTGTTTTCAAGACCGACTTCGCGGCCCGATTTCGGGCGCGACGATCAAGGCTCTGACGATGACGCTTCTTGGCACTCTTGGTATTGGGCATAGGTGGTTAAAAAAGGGACTTTGAATCAAGAATCGCCATCTTCGCGTAATTTTTGGAGTTTGTCCAGCCGGTCTGGCAAATCTTTATAGCTGAAATCGTGCCCGGCCAGCGCGTTGAAGTGCTTTTCGGCCTTTTCGTAGTCTTTGACGCGGTCCATGGCCACGATGCCCGCCCGATACATGGCTTGCTTGCGCTGCTCCAACTCGCGGTCGCCGAAACTTTCCAGCGCGTCTTCATAGTGATTCATGGCCAGCTTATACTGCTTGATCGCCTCAAAGCAGGCGCCCAAATAAGAAAGCACGTTGCCCTTGCGTTTTTGATCGTTGCGGGCCTCCTGCAAGACCCGAATGGCTTCCTGAAAATTGCGCGCCTTGTAAAGCCGCACGCCCAGTTCATAACGAAATCCCAGATTGTTCGGATAGCGTTCGCAACGATTGCGGTAGACCTCAAGCTCTTTGTTGTTCAGCTCGTTCTTCATCCGATTGCAAAGCTCGATCGCCTCATCGGTGTTTTCGGCCTTGGCCCGCCGCTCGGCGACGGCCACCTGGTACCGGGCGTGCTGCAACTCGATGTCTTCGAGATACTCGCGCACCTCCAACGATCCGCCCGACGCCTCCAGCGCCCGCTTGAGCACGGCCTCGGCCTCGGCGAAGCGCTCTTCTTTGGCGTGCAGGTCGGCCAGTTCCATCGAGAGCGAGATGTTGCCGGGATCTTTGGCGATTTTGCGTTCGAGTTGTTGTTCGGGCGACGTGCGCACGCCGGCCGTGCCATGCCGTTCGGCCTGGGCCTGTTTATCGACCATCACTTGCGTGCTGTTTTCGGCGTCTTCGTAGCCGCCTTTGTGAATCGTCTTTTCAACCTGCAAATCGGCGACGGCTTTGCGGGCCTCCTCGTCGTTGGGCTTGGCTTGCAAGACGCGCATCCAGCAAGCGATGGCCTCGTCAAATTGTCCCTGCCGAGCCAGCGCCCGGCCCAGCAGGCGGTTGGTTTCCGGGTCTTTGACGTCGGCTTCCCAGGCGCCTTTGAGCCAGGCGATCTGGCATTCGTCAAAACCAAGCTGACTGCAGGCGTTGGCCATGTCGGCCAACGTGCCGGTGTCCCAGGGATTGAGTTCCAACACCTTGAGGCCGCCGGAGATGACCCCGCACCAGTCTTTTCGCTTGGCGGCAACGGCGATGCCGGGCTTGGAGGCCGCGCAGCGCATGCCCGACATTTTGCAACCGGTCTTGTTGTTGTTGTATTTTTTATGGAGATTGGCCAGAAAATTCTGGGCATAAAGCAAGTTGGCCGGGTCGCCGCAGACGCACTGCGAGAACATTTGCGTCGCGAAGTCAAAATTCCCCGCCGCCGACTTGCTGCTGCCGGCCTCAAAACACTTTTGCAGCATCTGCCGCTTCGCGGGAGGAAGGGGCTGTCTTCCCTTGGGATCGGGCCCCTTGGAATCATCAATCGCCATGATAACCTACAATCGCAAAAAAGAACGCCCGCCGACCAGACGGGAACGATCACTCAATCGGGCTGGGTGCCGATACATGATTCTACCGCATTTGAAACTGAAAACAACGCGGGAGCAACCGATTGACAAGAGCGACCGCTGAAAGCATGGAAACTTGCCCTGGGCGATCCGCGGTTGGCGCTTTCGTCCGACGCTCCGCAGGCTACATCGTCACCTTGACGCCCGGCAATTGCCGCTTCAATTTCTCCACGGCGTCGGCTGTTACCGTGGTGAGCTTGAGCTTGAGCGTTTTGAGGTTTTTCAGGCTGTAAAGATGGGGCAACCCATCATCGCTGATCGCCGTCTCTTCGAGGTTGAGCGATTGCAGGTTCTTCAGTCCGCTCAGGTGTTTCAGGCCGTCGTTCGTAATGCGTGTGTGCCAAAGGTTCAGGTCGACGAGGCTGGTGATGCCTTGAATTTTTTCCAGCCCGACGTCTTTGGCCAAGGTTTCGCTCAGATCGAGGTATTGCAGGTTCTGGCAATCTTTGAACGTGTCGAGCGCCGTGCCATACATGGAAAGGCCCCGCAAGGTGAGCTTCTTCAGCTTTTTATAGCCGGCGAGCGCGGGCAAACCGTCGTCGTCAATGCCCACGGAACGCATCAGATCGAGCTCCTGCACGTTCGTCAGGTCGGCGATTTGCGGCAGCCCGCCATTGGTAACGACGGAATCTTCCAGCACGAGCACCTTGAGCTTTTTCATCCGGCCGATGTATTTCAACGCGGGATCGCCGATTTCCGGATTGCGCAACTTGAGTTGTTCGAGATTGGTCAGGTCTTTGAGCTGCGCGATGCCGTCGTTAGACACCTGCGGGCAGCCGCGCAGATCCATAAACCGCACTCGTGTCATGCCGGCTAGATGCTTTAGCCCGGCGTCGGTGGTGTTGGTGAACAACAGATGCAGTTCCTCAAGCTGAGGAAATTGCGGCAGGTGCCGCAACCCTTCACCGGTGATGTTGGACCGCCGCAGGTTGATACTGCGCAACTTTTTCAGCGCGGCGAGCTGTTTCAAACCTTCGTCGTCGACCGTGGTGTTTTCCAGCACCAACTTCGCCAATTCCGGCAGCCGGGCGACGGCCGGCATGCCGGCGTCGCTGATACC
>DASVGM010000014.1:0-11015 GCA_036379555.1 Pirellulales bacterium
GCCGCCTCATGCCGGTGCGTCACTTCAAAAGGGGGCGCGGCGCCAGCGCCGCCGCCGGCCAGCCGAAAGACGCGCGTGGCCGCGATCGCGCGAATCAGCCGCCGCAAATCGTAGCCGTGCGAGATGAAATCAGCGGCCAGAAGTTCCAAAGCCGCCGGCGGTTCGTCCGCTGAGGAATCGAACGCTGTGGAATCGCCCGCCGAGGAATCGCCCGCCGCGGGAATGTCGTCAATCGGCTCGACCAGCGGCCGGCCAAAAAGCTCGGCCCAAAAGCGATTGGCGGCGGCTCGGGCGAAAGCGCGATTTTCAGGGTGCGTGAGCCAGGCGGCAAGCTGCCGGCGGCGCGTGCCGGACTTGGGCAGCAGTTCCGCTTGAAAAGGCACACACGGGGCGATGGCTTCTTCGGCCAGCGTCAGGCGGTTTTGCACCTTATACTCGCCGGCGGTATCGACAATACCTTGTAAACCTCGCTGTTTGGTCTGGCCGAAAAAAGCGGCCAGCCCTTGAAAATCTCGCTGTTTCCAGGGTTGAAAGGGGTGATCGTGGCATTCGGCGCAATCGAGCCGCAGGCCGAGAAACGCGCGTGAGACCCGCGCGGCAAGCTCGCCCTCGTCTGGCCCTTTTTGCGCTTCGGGCTTGATGGTGACCGTAATGAAATTGGTGGCGGGCTTGTCCGTCCAAACGCCCGAGTCGGTGAGCAATTGCCGGACGATCTCGTCATACGGCCGATTGGCGGCAAGTTGATCGGTAAGCCAGGCGACAAAGCGGCGGCGGCGATAGATGATGAAAGGGCCTTCTTGAACGCCCACGAAGGCGCGCGTCAGCCGCTCGGCCAGGTAATCGTGGCAGCGACGATCGTTGAGGATGTTTTCCAGCCAACGATCGAGCCGACCGGCCGTTTTGTCTTGCTCAAACTGGCGGATTTCTTCCAGTGACGGGATGGCGCCCAAAAGCCCCAGCGACAAGCGTCGCACGACGGTCAGGTCGTCGGCGGGGGGTGCGGGCGTCAATTGGGCCGCGGCCCAGTCGGCCTGGAAGGCTTTGTCGATCTTGCCGGCGAACGAGGCAATTTCCGCGTCGGACGGGCGGTTGGCCGCCATTGGGTCTGCCGCCATTGGGTCTGGTCTGGGCCTGCGGTTGTCGGCCGTTCTGTGAACGGGCGCCAGGCTGGCCGCCAAGGCCGCCAGCCCGGTGACACAGAGCACGATGAAGACGAGGTTTTTCAGCCACACGGCGGGTTTGGTTCGTTCGGGGAGTCGCGAAATAGGAGGATGGCCTTCCCAGGCCGTCCAGTCAATTCTTGGATGGGCTGGGCTCTACCCATTAATACCCCAAAGGGCGGGCCGCGGCTTCAAGAAAAAACGGCCATCCGCGTCTGCCCGCCGTAGGCGGGCAAGCGGTCGAGGAATGGGCGGAGCTTTTATTGGCCGGGGGGTGTAGACGGCCAACGCGAATCTCCACCCGGCAAGCGGGTGGCATCAACGTCGCGAACAAAAACCAGCGGAGGAATGCCACCGGAGACAACTCAAGAGGTCCGCATTTTGCGCAGGTGAAGCGAGAACACTTGCCAGCGGCCCACCCGTCTTTCCGCCCGCCCCCGCTTGACACGGCCGATTTACCGAATATCATAAGCAATCACAAGTTAAGGCAATCGTGCCGCCATTCGCGACATCTGCCCGAAGGCGGCACATTTATTCTCCTGGAGCGATCGTGTCATGGCTGCGCATCGGCGGCTCGAAGTTTCTGACGTGGGCGAAGTTACCGTAGTCCGCTTTGTCGACCGTAAGATCCTCGACGAGGCCAGTATTCAGGAACTGGGCAGCGAACTGTTTGCCCTCGTCGAGCAGGAAAACCGCGGCAAAATCATTCTCAACTTCTCCAAAGTAGACTTCCTCTCCAGCGCCGCTCTGGGCAAATTGATCACCCTCGATAAAAAAGTAAAGTCCCGTTCGGGCAAGCTTAAACTGAGCAACATCCGTCCTGAAATTTATGAAGTCTTCGCCATCACCAAGTTGAACAAATTGTTCGACATTAAAGATGACGAGGCGGACGCCCTCAAGGCGTTTTAGCGGCCCTTTCTCCACAGCACTCGTGCGAATGGCAAGCCAATCTTGGTCATGGGAAACCGAGCTGATCATTCCCAGCGAAACCGGCGCAGGCAAGCGCGTGCTGGACGAACTGCTGGAGCAGCTCGCCGCCCACGCTTGGCCTGAGCACGACGTTCACGGCGTTCACCTGGCGATCGAAGAGGCGCTGGTCAACGCCATTCGCCACGGCAACCGTTCCGACCCCGATAAGCGAGTCTTCGTCAATTGCCGTCTCTCGGCAGAATGCTTTTGGATCGAAATCCGCGATGAAGGGGCCGGTTTCAAGCCGGAAGAGGTGCCCGACCCCACCGATCCGGACAACCTCGAAATCCCTTCCGGCCGCGGCATCATGCTGATGCGCGCCTTCATGTCGTTCGTTGAATACAACGACGTGGGCAATCGCGTGGTCATGGAAAAACGCCGCGTCGTTGGTTGAGGCATGGTTTCGAGCCTATCCGAAAACTCGCCGTGGGGCGGGCCGCCGGCCCGCCTGGAAGCGAAAGACGGCTCGGCGAGCCGCCCCACGACCGCATGTGCTACACGCCCGCGGCGTGTGCTGTAGTGTATAATGAGGCCAGCGGGCCATACGCCCGTCCCGCCTGACCCCTGCGAGCCAAAACAATGCCTTCCCTCCCAAATCACGACCAGTGCCCCGCGTGTTTCTCGCGCCGCGAACTGCTGGCGCGCTCAGGAATGGGCTTTGGCATGTTGGGCTTGGCCAGCCTGCTGGCCGGCGAAGGCTCGTTGCCGCCCGCCAAAGCCGCCTCCGGCTATGCCAACCCCATGCTGCCCAAGGAGCCGCATTTTCCGGTCAAGGCGAAGCACGTCATTCATTTGTTCATGAATGGCGGCCCCAGCCACGTTGACACGTTCGACCCCAAGCCGTCGCTGGCCAAATATGCCGGGCAAAATCTCCCCACCGAAAACCTGCGCACCGAACGCAAGACCGGCGCCGCCTTTCCCTCGCCGTTCAAGTTTCAGAAATACGGTCAAAGCGGCATCGAGGTCAGCGAACTGTTCGCCAACGTGGCCAGCCACATTGACGACATCGCCGTCGTCCGCTCGATGCATGCCGACGTGCCCAACCATGAGCCTTCGCTGATGCTGATGAACTGCGGCGAATCGCGCCTGGTGCGGCCCAGCATGGGTTCGTGGCTCACCTATGGCCTGGGAACCGAGAATCAGAATCTGCCCGGCTTCATCGCCATGTGTCCGGGCGGCTATCCGATCAAAGACGCCGAGAACTGGCAATCGGCCTTTTTGCCGGGCGTGTATCAAGGCACCTATATCAACTCGCAACACAACGAAATCGAAAAGCTGATTGAAAACGTCAAAAACAGCGAGATCACGGCGGCCGATCAGCGGCGTCAGCTCGACCTGCTGGCGGAGCTAAACCGCCGGCATCTCGACCAGCGTGGCCGCGATCCGGCATTGGAGGCGCGCATCCATAGCTTCGAGCTGGCCTATCGCATGCAGAGCGACGCGGCCGACGCCTTTGACGTCAGCCGCGAGCCGCAACATACGCTCGACCGGTATGGCCCCGGCGTGCAGGCGCGGCAGATTTTGATTGCCCGGCGGCTGATCGAACGCGGCGTGCGTTACGTGCAATTGTGGCATGGCGCCGGCCAACCGTGGGACAACCACGACGATATTGAAGTCAACCATCGCCGCTTGGCGGGCCAGTGCGATCGGGCCATCGCGGCGCTGATCGCCGACCTTAAAGAACGCGGGCTGTTTGATGAAACGCTGATTCTCTGGGGAGGCGAGTTTGGCCGCACACCGACGGTCGAGTTGCCGCAGAAAGGCGCCAATGGCGGCAAGGTGAACGGCCGCGATCACAACCATTATGGCTTCACGGTCTGGCTGGCCGGGGGCGGAGTGAAGGGCGGACAAGTCTACGGCGCGACGGATGAATTCGGTTTTCAGGCGGTTGAGAACCGGGTTCACGTACACGATCTGCACGCCACGCTGTTGGCGCTTTTGGGTTTCGACCACAAACGCCTCACTTATCGTTACGCCGGCCGCGACTTCCGCCTGACCGACGTGCATGGTGAAGTCGTGCGGCAGTTGATCGCGTAAATGCCAGTTGTCAGTTGCCAGTTGTCCGTCGCCGTTTTTTATGCACCAATGACCACTGACAACTGGCAACTGGCAACTGGCAAATAAAAAAGGTCGCTCCGCGACAAGGAAAAGCGGCGATGAATCGCCGCACTCCAAGGAGCCAAAAGTATACTAGATGCGCCACACTATTTGGACCATCGGCCACTCAAACCGCTCGCTCGACGAGTTCCTCGGTTTATTGTCCGGCGAAAAAATCGAACTGCTGGCCGATATTCGCCGCTTTCCGGCTTCGCGCGCGCATCCGCATTTCAACGCTATGGCGCTCGGCGTCGCGCTGGCTGAGCACAACATAAGCTATCAGCATTTCGCCGATCTGGGCGGACGCCGCGACACACGGCTGCCCGACTCTCCGAATACCGCCTGGCGGGTCGATTCCTTCAATCGCTACGCCGATTATATGACGACCCCGCCCTTCCGCGCGGGGTTGCAGGCGTTGACCGCGCTGGCCGAGTCGCGCCACACCGCTATTATGTGTTCAGAGGCGGTGCCGTGGCGGTGCCATCGGCGGTTGGTGGCCGACGCCCTGATTGCCGCCGGTTGGCAGGTGCGCGACATCCTCGGCAAGGCGCCGGCCAAACCCCACGAATTAACCCCCTTCGCACGCGTCGAAGCAGACCGCATTAGCTATCCGG
The DNA here is from genome assembly GCA_036379555.1 of Pirellulales bacterium. Lineage (GTDB taxonomy): Bacteria > Planctomycetota > Planctomycetia > Pirellulales > JAICIG01 > DASSFG01. Next base: position 4,841 of record DASVGM010000014.1, read on the forward strand.
AGGCCAATTTACAACCGTAAAGAGGGGGTGCTGGCCAACAGTCAAGTAGTTTTTCCTTGCACAATTCCCGTTTGTGCTTTAATCTCAAGGGATACCGGCTGTGCCATTTGGGTGAAAGGCCGATGGTCTGTCGCGTGACGGGCCAAAAACAGTGGGGGCTGACTTTAATTACTAGGAGGCTGAAGCGTTGTCCGAACTTTCGACACTATCGGCCACGGTGAGCGACCAGGATGAAATCTTTGACAAGATCAAGCTCGCCATTCACGATCGCGTAAGCATTGAATTTGAATACCGCGAAATTGACGACCGCAGTACGATTCGCGTCGTCAATCCGCATCTTTTGGGGCTTATGGACAATTCGGCGACCATGGACGCCTATCAAATCGGCGGCGAAAGCTGTGAAGGGCGTTTGCCGGGCTGGCGCAGGTTCCGTCTGGCGAACATCGTGCGCCTAAAGCGCAGCAGCAACCACTTTGAGCCGCGCGCGGAGTTCCGCATGGTGCCGCGGCGCTGGAAAGGCGTCTTTGAATCCGTAAACCGCGTTCACCGGCACATTGCCGGCAAGCGTTCGCTCTAAAAGGACCAGCCGAAAGCCCACGCGACGCCTTGTTTCATCTCCGTGGGGCGGCCTGTCAGGCCGCCCCACGGTTGATTGCTTTACTCCACGCGGGCTGGCATGAGACAATCGGTGCCAGCGGAGGATGGGCCTCGTGGCACGTCACCAGCCAGCGTGACGGGCTAGGAAGCCCATCCCACACGGCGACCCTGCCAAAGCTTGTCACGGTACGCTACGTGCATTAGGCTAAAAGCACCGGCGAGTCAATTGGCAGATTCTCGGCGAGATAATGCTTGCCGCGGAGTGACTGATGAGGGTAACATGAAAGGGTGCGGTCGCTGCGAGCTTTCCGAATAAAGCGAACCTAGCGGCCGTGCCGATCAATCGCCCAGGTCGAATGATCGACGTCGCCGGATAAGAATGGTTCAACGCGCGTGGTCGCTGAGCACATTCGGATCGTTTCCGCTCACCCGAGCGCAAGACCGCATTGGAGTCAATCGCCATGTTCCGCCGAGTTGTTCCGCCGTTGGCCGCCGCCGCACTGGCCGCTGTTTTCATTTCCAGCCAATCCGCGTTGGCCGCCGAGCCATCCCGCTTGGAGACGTTCGTCGCCCCGTCGGGTGACGAAGGTTATTTCGCGCTGGGCCTGTCGCCGAACATCGCCCAGCCGCCAGACGTGCCGCGAGACACGGTCGTGCTGTTCGACACTTCGGCCAGCCAGTCGGGCGATTTCCGCGTGCGAGCCAAAGAAGCGCTCACCGCCTTTCTGCAGGCGCTGTCACCGGCGGACAAAGTAAGCCTCTGGGCGGTCGACTTGGCCGCGATTCCATTGACCGAGAATTTTGTCGCGGCCTCGTCCGCGGAAATGACCGACGCGCTGGCGCGGCTCGATCGACGTGTGCCGCTGGGAACCACCGACATGGTGGCGACTTTGCAGGCCGCCATCTCCAGTTACGCGGGCAAGCCGGAAGCCGGCCGCGCGCGTGCCGCCGTTTACATCGGCGATGGCCTCAGCCCGACAAACCTCGTCACCTCCGATCGCTTGAGCCACTTTGCCGATCGACTCACCGCCATGCGGGTGCCGTTCAGTTGCCTGGCCATCGGCCCGCGTGTCAACGGGCAGCTTCTCGGCGCGCTGGCCAACACCACCGGCGGCGCGGTGTTCACTGACGATGCCGAAACCAACGCCGCTTCGGCCGGGCAGCAATTAGCCGACATGGCGCATGGCTGGGTGATCTGGCCGACGAAGTTCAGCATGTCGGACGGCTATAAATCAATCTACTATCGTGCCGCGCGGCCATTGCGTTTCGACCGACGAGCGATCTTGGTGGGCAGCTTCCCCGCCAAGGCTGATCTGTCGAAGCCGGTGAGTGTTCGCCTCGCGGGCAGTTTGGCCGGCAAGTCCGTTTCGCTGGCCTGGAACATCGTGGCCACGCCCTCCTCCGACGATCAGGCTTTTCTGCGGCAACTGGTGGAAGCGGCCAATCACGATCACGGTGTCAGCCTGCCAACCGCCGGAGACCGTGCCTTGGAGCAGGTGCGCGTGCTGTTCAACGCGGGCGCGAATAGCCTGGCGCAGCTTGGCCGTCAGGCGGCGATCACCGGAGATTTCAACTCCGCCGAGCGTCTGGCGGACGCGGCGACCAAGGTCAGCCCCGGCGACCAAGACGCGCTGATCTTACGGCGGGCGGCCGAAAAATCGAAACAGGTGCGGCAGGCCAGCTTCGCGCAGACCGGCTCCGCTGTCGCTCCGCCGGTTCCCGACGTCCCGCCGCCGCCGGAAGCGGCCGATGGAGAATTGCTCAACGAGGTCGAACAGCAGCAGACGGTGTTTCAAGGATTCTTACGCACCGAGGTGCGCAACGCCTTGAATGAGGCTCGAGCCAACATGGGAAGCGATCCCGCCACGGTCGTGGCCACGCTCAAATTGATGCTCGATAAAGTCCGCTCCGCCGGCGAAGCGTCGCCCGAGGTCCGGGCGCAACTTGCCGACCAGATTGAGGCGGTGTTGCGGATGGCCAATCACCAGGCCCTCATCCAGGGCGAGAAAGAGTTGGAGCGTCAGCAGATCATCGCCGAGGGCGAGGCCCGCGAGCGGATCAATCGGCAGTTGTTTTTGCAGGAGCAAAAGGTCGATCAACTCATGGCCCGTTTTAACGCGCTGATGGATGAAGAACGCTTTCGCGACGCCGAGGCCATCGCCGATATCGCCGAAGAGTTGGAGCCTTTTCGACCGGGGCTGCGCGGCGCCGAGTTGACGGCCCGCATGGTTGGCTGGACGGTCGATATGGCGCAGATTCGCGACATGCGGCATCGCGGCTTTGTCGATGCCACCATGCAAATCGAACTGTCGCACATCCCCACCGCCGACGAGCCGCCGATTCTCTATCCCGATCCTGAAGTCTGGCAGCTTCTCACCGAACGCCGCAAGAAATACAAGTCGGTCGATTTGAAGAGCAACAACCCGAACGAGCAAAAGATCATGTCTGAGCTCGAAAACAAAACCGAGATCGACTTCGCCGAGCAGCCGCTCTCCGACGTGATCGACTATCTGAAAAATCGCCACGAAATTGAGATCCAACTCGATAATCGGGCGTTGACCGACGCCGGCATCGGCAGCGACACGCCGATTACGCGCACCATTAAAGACATCTCGCTGCGATCGGCGTTGAAGTTGATTCTCTCCGAGCTCGACTTGACCTACGTGATTCGCAACGAGGTGCTCATGATCACCAGCAAGACCGAGGCGGAAAGCATGCTCAGCACGCGTGTTTATCCGGTGGGCGATCTGGTGGTTCCGATCAGAAACCCCATGATGATGATGGGCGGCGGTCGCGGCCGCTTTTAGAAAACGTCCCCAAGCGTTTGGAGGAGAGGGCCTTCCCAGGCCGTCGCATCACCGCGCAGTCGATCCTGGACGGCCTGGGAAGGCCATCCTCCAGACTCCCCAGAACTCTCTCGTGCCCGACTCGTTCGACCTAGCCTGGCAGGCCCATCAAGCGGGCCATTTTAGCGAAGCCGAGCAAGGATACCGCCATATTTTGCAGCGCGAGCCGCGAAACGGCCGCGCCTGGTTCGTTTTGGGCAATCTGTTGCAGGCGCAAGAGCGCACCGGCGACGCCCTCAGTTGTTTCCAACAAGCGACGCAATGGGAACCCCGCGAAGCGGATGGCCCCTTTCACGTGGGCAACGCGCATCTGAAACTGCAGCAGTGGCCGGAGGCGGAAGCCGCCTATCAGAAATGCCTGGCCTTGCGGCCCGGCCACCTTGAGGCGCTCGTCAACCTGGGCTTTGTATTGGGCGAGCAGCAAAAATATGTCGAGGCGGAGGCGTGCTACCGTCAGGCGTTGGCCATTCAGCACGACGTGCCGGAAATTCACCAAAACCTGGGCAACGCCCTGCGCGACCGCGGCGAGCTTGAGCAGGCCCTGGCCTGTTATCGGTACGCGCTTCAGTTGCGGCCCGACTACTCAAAGGCCCACGTCAATTTGGGCGTGGCGCTCATCGCCCTCGGCAAGTCGGAAGCGGCCGTAGCGCATCTGAAACGCGGAGTTGAATTGCAACCGGATTTCGCCGAGGCTTTCAACAGCCTGGGCGCGGCGCTCTCGGTGTCGCGCGACTTCGCCGCGGCGGACGCCCACTATGCCCGTGCCGTGGAACTCAAGCCCGACTACGCCGACGCCCATTGGAACCGCTCGCTCTTATGGCTATTGAGGGGCGATTTCGAGCACGGCTGGCCGGCTTACGAATGGCGCTGGCGCTGCTCGCGCACCTTGCCCAAGCCGGGCTATAACGAACCGGTGTGGGACGGTTCGCCTTTGCACGGCCGCACCATCTTGCTCTACGGCGAGCAGGGCTTGGGCGACATGCTGCAGTTTGTCCGTTACGCCGAGATCGTCAAAGCCCGCGGCGGCCGCGTGATCGTGCAATGCCAGCGTTCGCTGCTGCCGATGCTCGCTCTGTGTCCCGGCATCGACCAACTCGTCGCGCAAGGAGAGACGCCTCCGACGTTTGACGTGCAAGCCGCCTTGATGAGCCTGCCGCTGATCTTAGGCACGCGCCCGGAAACTATTCCGGGCCGGACGCCCTACCTTCTCGCCGACGCGGCGTTGGCGGAGCACTGGCGTTGGCAGTTGGCCCCCGTGCGAGAGTTTCGCGTGGGCATCGCCTGGCAAGGCAATTCGCGGTATCCCTGGGACCGCCACCGTTCCATCGACCCGCGGCATTTCGCGCCGTTGGCTCGGGTGCCGGGCGTGCGGCTGATCAGCTTGCAGAAAGAAAGCGCCCCCGGCCGGCAAGAGTCGCCGGCGGCCGACTTTGGGCTGGTTGCCGGCCCGGCGGGAGCGGATTTTGAATGTATCTCGTTCGGCGGCTTGCTCGACCGCTCGGCGGGGCCATTCATGGACACAGCGGCGATCATCGCCAATCTCGACCTGGTCGTCAGCGTCGATACGTCCATCGCGCATCTGGCCGGGGCCCTGGCCGCGCCCACCTGGCTGGCGTTGAACTATTCGGCCGACTGGCGCTGGCTGCTCGATCGCGAAGACTCGCCCTGGTACCCGACGCTGCGGCTCTTCCGCCAACGGCAATTGGGGGATTGGAGCGGCGTTTTTCGCGACATGGCCGCGCGGCTTGAGCGGGTTGTGGCGGAAACCCCTCGGCGGCCGCTCCTCGTCGAGATGGAGCCGGCGGAATTGGCCGAGCACGTTCGCCGTTTGGAGGCCGAACTGCCGACCGCCGACAGCCGCCGCGCCCATCGGCTGCGAGCGCTGCTTGCCCAAACCGCGGTGATGGCTTTAGAATAGGGAAATCGACGCTGGCCTTTCCGCGCCGCTTCTTTTCAGTTTTAGGAGTTCCGCCGCCATGTATCAATGGATTGCTATTTCCGCCTGCGCCTGCGCAGCGGTCGGCGCGCTGGTGGTGTTTGTCTGGCGACCGATCCGCGCGGCCATTCGCGCCTCTCGCTACGAACGCGCCCGGCGCGATTTTCACCGTTGCCGCGAACGACTCGAAGCCAAATTCATGCAGCTCGCCGGCGAGAGCGGCAAGCCTCGCGGGCTGCGCTGGGCGTCCTGCGATTTTGAAGACGACGTTTCTTACGCCCGCGATCGCCGCAGCGGAGAACTGCGCGCCTTCGTGGCCGTCACCATCGGCTTCGAGGCCGTCGAAGGCGGCGGCATGGAACACGTCGAGGCCGTCGCCAACCTGCGCGCCGCCACCGCCGAGTTCCGCCTGCTCGACGGTCGCTGGCGCACCGAGGGGCGCGCCATCTTCAATCTCAACCCCACCGAGGCCATCGACTACTACCGCGAGAACCTGGAACTGGTCGGCCAAGAAATCCAGGGCAGCCGATAGGCATTTCCATGCTGCGCGCGACCGGTAATGAAACGTCCGCCCTCCGCGGCGTACCGCGAATCGACGTCGATCGCGCTTCACGGAACGCCACAGAGGGCGTTGCCTGGTCTGCGCAAAATGCCTGCCTTTAACACGATAATGAGTTGAGATTCCATGCTGGATTTGTTCCGCACCGCCACCGCCGGGCTTGCCCCGGTGGGAGCGCTGACTGACTAGCTAGTACGAACGAACCCCGAAAAATTCTTTCCGTTTTCGCGTTGCATC
>DASVGM010000015.1:0-3514 GCA_036379555.1 Pirellulales bacterium
GACGAAGCCGCGGCAGCGCTCTCCCAATCCGGCGGCGGCGTGCAGGTGGCCGAGCCGAAATCGTCGAGCGCTCTGCGTGTGCGGCCGCCTAAGAAGCGCGACGAACGGCAAGAGGTGATGAACAAGCTCGACGCCGCCAGCCGCACCGAAGAAACGCCCGACTATCAATTGCCGCCCATCGACCTGCTGATGGAAAGCGAACCGTTCGCCTTTGAAGAACAAGAGAAAGAAGTACGCCGCAAAGCCAAGCTGTTGGAGCAGGCGTTCACCAGCTTTGGGCTGAACGTGCGCGTGGTGGAAATCGAAACCGGCCCGGTCATCGCGCAGTTTGAAGTCGAACTGGAAGCCGGCTTGAGGCTTTCCAAAATCACCGCCTTGGCCGACGACCTGGCCATCGCCCTGCGCGTGCCGAGCGTGCGCATCGTGGCGCCCATTCCCGGCAAGAACACGGTGGGCGTCGAGGTGCCCAACGCCGAACGCCAACTCGTGCGGCTGCGCGAAGTGATCGAAGAATCGCAGGCCAAAGCCGGCAAGATGCGCATCCCCATCTTCTTGGGTAAAGACGTGGCGGGCAACCCGATGGTGGCCGATCTCACTTCGCTGCCGCACTTGCTTATCGCCGGCCGCACCGGCACCGGCAAGAGCGTCTGCCTGAACACGATGATCGTTTCGATGCTCATGGCCCGGCGCCCCGACGAGGTGCGCATGCTCTTGATCGACCCCAAAATGGTCGAACTTAGCCCGTATAAAACGCTGCCGCACCTGATGCATCCGGTCGTTACCGACATGCGCAAGGCGGAGGCCATTCTGGCCTGGGCCGTGGAGAAGATGGAGGAACGCTACGCCCTGCTGGCACGGGCCGGCGTGCGGCACATCGCGGGCTACAACCAATTGGGCGAAGAGGAATTGTTCGAGCGGTTGCGGCCCGAATCGGACGAGGAGCGGGAAAACATTCCCACCCACCTGCCGTACATTGTGATCGTGGCCGACGAGATGGCCGATTTGATGATGACGGCGGCCAAGGAGGTGGAAACGCACATCATTCGCCTGGCGCAAAAGAGCCGGGCGGTGGGCATTCACCTGGTGTTGGCCACGCAAAAGCCGACGGTCGACGTGATCACGGGGCTGATCAAGTCGAACTTGCCGGCGCGCATCGCCTTTCAGGTGGCCAGCCGCACCGACAGCCGCGTGGTGCTCGACGAAATGGGGGCCGATAAACTGCTAGGCAACGGCGACATGTTGTTTCTCTGGCCGGGCACCAGCACGTTGTTGCGCGGCCAAGGCACTTACGTCAGCGACGAGGAGATCAACAAAGTCGTCGATTTCGTCAGTACGACGGAGCAAGACTTTGTGAAAGAATTGGTGCAGTTGAAGGCCAACGGGCCGGAAGAAGGGGACGTCAACCGCTTCAAGAACCGCGACGACCTTTACGAGGCGGCCATCGAAGTTGTCATCCGCGAAGGCCGCGGCAGCGTTTCGCTCTTGCAGCGTTCGTTGGGCATCGGCTACGGCCGCGGCGCACGCCTGATCGACTTCATGGCCGAAGACGGCATCGTTGGCGCGTACAACGGTTCGCAAGCCCGCGAGGTGCTGATTACGCTGGAACAATGGCAAGCGATGTCGGGCCAGAACGTCGAAGCCGGCAAACCCACGCGCACCAACCGCGTCACGCCGGCCCGCGACGAACAGGCCGAGAGGCCGTCGCTCGACGCTGGTGAAGACGAGGTTGAAGACGCGGTTGAAGGCTACGAAGATAGCGACGACGTGATCGACGTGGAGTCGGAAGAATCCGATCGCGGGGCGGATGCTGAAGCGGAGCAATTTGTCGAGGATGTCTAAATGGACAGCGCCACTTTGATGAGCATGGGCATAACGGTTTTCCGAATCGCCGGCCTCTCTCGACCCCGTCCGCACCGCAATGGAGTAAAAGTGTCGCTGTCCAATTAGGCGGCGCGGGGGGTGGAGGATGGGCTTAATCGCCCGGCACCGGGGAACTGGACGGCCTGGGAAGGCCATCCTCCCGCTTCGCTCGGCAAGCTCGATACTTCATCAACGCGAATGGGTGGAGGGGCGCTTTAGAATGCGCTTCCACCAAGGATCGCCGGCGGCGGACTCTTCAGGACGGACAAGGGTTGGCGGAGCGGCGGGCTGGGGGACGCGAATCTCCAGCCTGCACTGTTCGCAGGCGATGGATTGGCCGGCCGATTCATCGGCCGCCTTGAGCACATGTTTGCAATAGGGACAGAAAAAGGAAATCACGTCGCGACTCCCAGCTTCCGAGTGAAGCCATCACTTTCGCGGGCCGCGGCCCGCATGCATAAACCCCGGCACCCTCTAATGTAATTTCGCGGCCTTGGCTTTCAAGAGGTCGCATGGATGGACGCCCTTGAAATGGAAGCGTAAACTGGAACAGGTGAATTCGCGCTAGCGCCGTAAAGAACTGATGACCCGCGCGACACCCGCGCAAATAAAGGCGGAGGCCCAAACGTGAAAATTCTTTGGATCGCTTGCTCTGCGGCGGCCCTGACGCTCGCCGGGTTCGGCGTTCGCGCCGATGCGGCCGATGACCCGGCCGATGCCACGGCCGTGCCCGCGGACAAGGGCGCGACGAGCGAGCTGCCACTCGCGCAAGAGCAGGTGCTGAGCAAATACCAGCGTTTTGAAGAGGTGCTGCTGCGCATGTCGGAACTGACCGCCGCCACCGACCCCAAACGCGCCTCCCTGCTGCGCAAGGCCGTCGGCCAAAGCAAAGACAAGCTCATCGCCACCCAGTTCGATCGTCTGGTCGATCTGCTCAATCGCGATCAATTGGCCGGCGCCGTCAACAATCAAAAAGAGGTCGAGACGGACCTGAAGCAGTTGCTCGAACTGTTGCTCAGCGAGCAACGCGCCGACCGGCTCAAGAACGAACGCGAACGCATCAAAGAGCAAATCCGCCGTTTGAACGAGTTGATCAATAAACAACAGCAACTCGAAGGCCAAACGCAAAACGGCGCCGACGCCAAAAAGCTCGCCGAGAATCAGGGAAAACTTGGCCAGCAAACCGGCAAGCTGGCCGACGACATGAAAGACGCCGAAGCCGAAGGTAAAAAAGCGGACGAAAAGCAAAACCCGAAAGACGAGCAAGAAGACGGGCAAAAAACCGACGACAAAAATCAAGCGGACGGCGACGACGACAAAAACGGCAAACAAGACAAAGCCGACGGCCAGAAACCAAAGACCGACAAGCCATCCGAACCATCGCCAAAGGATGCCCAGAAACCCTCGGGCGATCAGCAAGACGGGCCAAAGCCCCCAGACCAGAAGCCCCCAGACCAAAAGCCGGCCGATTCGCAACCACAGCCGGCGGACCAGAAATCTCAAGGCAAGCCGTCTGATGGCCAACAGAAACCGTCAGAGCAACAGCAGCCATCCGAGCAATCGCCGCCGTCAGAAAGTGAGTCGGCCGAGCGGCGCGTGCGCGAAGCGCAAAAAGCGATGGATGATGCCCGACGCAAGCTCGAAGAAGCCAAGC
>DASVGM010000016.1:0-5189 GCA_036379555.1 Pirellulales bacterium
GGCGCGATAAGGCGTTGGCGCGTCAAAGGCTTCGCACCAGGCGGCCACGGCTTCGGCATCGGAGGTATACTGCGGGCCTTCCATGTCGTGGTTTCCCAGCAGCGTGGCGAACGGCCGATCGAAGCCTTGTAAAAAGTCGAGGCCTTCCATGAACGATTGCCAAGTGCCGCAATGGCTGTATCCGCCCTGATCGCCCAATTGCACGACGGCCTCGGGCGCCAGGCCCAATATTTGCGTTCGCGCCGCCTGATAACTGGCGTCTTGGGGTGTTTCGTAATGTAAATCGCCCACGACGGCGAAGCGATGTTTTTTGGCTGGCAAGCTGAACCTTTCCGCTGATGTTCTTATCGATTGTGCTACTGCGATTTTCGCATGGAAGGCATATCGGCGGCAAGGTCAAGATCGCCGTCTATGTGTCTCTGTCTACGCCGCCGAAGACGGCCGTCTCACAGCCGAGGTTATACCGCGGCCGCGCGGCGGCCAATGACGCGAAGCTCGTCACCCACGCGAAGCGTAGTTCCGGCCCCCGACACTAGCCGCGTATTGATCGCCAAACGGAAATAATGATCGAACAAGCCGCGGTCGGCCCATGACGGCAATGTTTCCTCGCGCCGTCGTGAGAACGTCTTGGCAAAGCTCATGTCGGGACCGACTGAACCCGTCTGACTCCAACGCGAGGGAACGACGCAACGCGGGCAAGAATGCATACCGGCAAATACCGCCGGACCAATGGCAAACTCAACCACGTCGTCGTCGCCGGCGTACCACTGATCTTCAAAGAACGCCGGCACCCCGGCAATCTCCAGGCTCGGCCGAAAGCGGGCTCGCGTCTCGTCCAGCGTGAGGCCCGGATACCAACCGGCCACCGTCTCCATCGTGGCCACGCTGATCACGGTTGGCCCGGCCGCCACCGTGTCGTCGGGAAAACCGCCGTGGTCGTTCTCAGCGACTTGAATCGCCAGCCCAAAATGCTCACCCAGCCACCGTTCAAGCTCGCTCCGGTCGCGGTCGAGATGAAAGGTGCTCGCCTCGCCATCCGGGCGACGACGCAAGGTTAACGAGCGCTCGGCGGGATCGAAGTGAGACTCAATGCGATGCACCGCCGCCGCGCGCTTGCCATCGACCACGATGCCATCGCTGTCGAACATGGCGAATTGCCGATCGTGTTCGACCGCCCCGGTGACAAGCAACCGCGTTTGTTCCACGGTTTGGCCATCGAGAGATTTGACCGGGTAATAGTTAATGCGCGATAAGTATGCGGACACAATTCTAAGATGGTCAAAACGGGTGACGGAAGCCCTGACGCACCGGCGGCCGGTTGCGTAAACGATCATATATCAGGATAGCGGTTGCGTTCCGATAATGCGACCGCTGAAACCGGGTGGCGCCCGCCAAGGTGGTCGGGCCGTGCGTCATCGGCGGGAGAATGCTATATTGGTGCGGCGGCCCGTTGCTTGTCGGATGGCGCCTCTGGTTGATTCTTCCCCTGTGCGTTCATGGCAGTTCCAGCGTCTTCGTCTATGCCGATTATCTCTCGTGCCGCCACGTTGCCTGAGGTCGTGCGCTGGCGGAGCGAACGCCAGTCCGCGGAAACGGCGGTCATTTTTTTGGCCGATGGCGAAGAAGATGAACAGCGTTTGACGTATGCCGAGTTGCATCGCCGCGCGGCCGCGATCGCCGCGGCCTTAAGCGAAGCCGGCGCGGCCGGCAGCCGGGCGTTGTTGGTCTACGATTCCGGCCTCGATTATATCGCCGCGCTGTATGGTTGCTTTTATGCCGGTGTGGTGGCCGTGCCGGTTTATCCGCCCGATCCCTTTCGCGTCGATCGCACGTTGCCGCGTTTGCAAGCCATCGTCAACGACGCGGGGGCAAGTTGCCTCTTGGCCACGGCGGAAACCTTGCAGTGGACCAAACCGCTCTTCGCCGGTTTGCCCGGCCTCAAGCTGTCGCTGGCGACCGATGAATTGACGGCGAACATGGCCACGGGGCAGGCCACCCTCCCGCCGTTGCCGCAACCCGATCAGCCGGCGCTGCTGCAATACACTTCAGGCTCAACCGGCGTGGCCCGCGGCGTGACCATCACGCATGCCAATCTGCTGGCCAATTTGCGTTCGATTCACGCCAATGTCGATCGCGAGAACAACATCCTCGTGTTGTGGCTTCCAGTTTACCACGACATGGGCCTGATCGGCGGCATTTTTCAGCCGGTTTTCAGCGGCCGGCTGGCGGTGCTCATGTCGCCGATTTCGTTCATGCAGCGGCCGGTGCGTTGGCTGAATGCCATCACGCGCTATCGCGGCACGGTGACGGCGGCCCCGAACTTCGCTTATGACCTGTGCGTGCGCAAGTTGACCGCCGACGATCGTAAAGAGCTTGATCTAAGCAGCTTGCGCACGGCGCTCAACGGCGCGGAAATCATCCGGCCCGAAACCATCGATCGCTTCTCAGCAACCTTCGCCGAGTGCGGCTTTCGCCGCGAGGCGTTTTTGCCTTGTTACGGACTGGCCGAAGCGACGCTGATGGTGGCCGGTTGTGCGGTGGAAAAGCCGCCCGTCGCGCGTTCGTTTTCCGCGGCGGATATGGCGGAGAATCGGGCCGTGGCCGCTGCCGATGGATCGCTGAAACTGGTGGGCTGCGGCCAGGCCGTGCTGGGGCAGCGCGTGGCCATCGTCGATCCCGATTCGCTGCAACCGCTTGAGTCGGGCCAGGTCGGCGAGATTTGGGTCGCCGGCGAAAGCATTGGCCAAGGCTACTGGAATCATCCGCAAGAATCAGACGCGACCTTTCGCGCGGCGCTGGCCGACGGCTCAGGGCCGTATTTGCGCACGGGCGATTTGGGCTTTTTCGACGACGGTGAATTGTTCATCGCCGGCCGCCGGAAAGAGTTGATTATCATTCAGGGACGAAACCACTATCCGCACGACGTTGAAGAAACAGTCTGGCGAGCGCATCCGTTGCTCAAGGCCGACGGCGGCGCCGCGTTTTCGATCGACGTTGGCGGCGAAGAACGGCTCGCCGTCGTGCAAGAAGTCATTCGTCCGAAAAAAGCGAATCTGAACGAGCTGATCGAACGCGTTCGCTCTCAGGTGGCCGAAGTGCATGGCGTACCGCCGGCGGCGGTGGCCCTCATTCCCGCCGGTACGCTGCCCAAAACATCGAGCGGCAAAACGAGGCGGCGAGGTTGTCGCGAGCAGTTTCTGTCGGGCGATTTGCCCATGTTGGCCGAATGGCGCGATGAAGGGTTGTGCGCCGGCGGAAAGCAAGCCAAGGCGGCGGCCGTCGCCCCTCAAACGGAAACGGAGCAAAAGCTCGCCGCTATTTGGAGCGAGGTGCTGGGCGTGGAAGTTCGCGACGTGCAGGCGAACTTTTTCGATCTTGGCGGACAGTCGCTGTTAGCAGGCCAGCTCGCGGCCCGCGTGCAAGAGGCATTTGCCGTCGACTTGCCGCTACGGACGCTGTTCGCCAACCCCACCATCGCCACCTTGGCCGCCTGGCTCGATGCGCCCGCGGAGAAGCGCCAGGCTGATGCTTTGCCGCCGGTGACGCGCGCGGATCGCTCGCGGCCTTTGCCGTTGTCAAGCTCGCAGGAGCAGCTTTGGTTTTTGGAGCAGTTGGAAAGGGAACCGCGTTACAACCTAGCCGCCGGCATTCGGCTGCATGGCCCGCTCGATGTGCCTGCTTTGGAGCGGAGCTTAGCGACGATTCTGGCCCGGCACGAGGCATTGCGGACGTGCTTTCCAGCGGTCGATGGCGTGCCCCGGCAGGTTGTTGATGCTGAGGTTGTCGATGCCGTGGGGCGGCTTGCCAAGCCGTCTTTCACTGTGGGGCGGCTTGCCAAGCCGTCTCTTGCCTCCGGCGGCCCGGCGGGCCGCCCCACGGACGGCGACGGCTTGGCAAGCCGCCCCACGGAAAACTCCAAATTCAATCTCGCGACTGGCCCGCTGCTTGAAGTCGCTCTCGCGCGCGTGTCCGATGGCGAGTATCAACTCAACATTCGCGCTCATCATCTTATTTGCGACGGTTGGTCGCTGGCGATTCTGCTCAGGGAACTCACGACGCTCTACGGCGATCTGGCAAATCAAGGCCCGTCTGCGAGTTCAACGACGCTCGACGACGTCGATTGGCACTACGCCGACTTCGCCGTTTGGCAATGTAACTGTCTGGCCACGCCGCAGCTTGCCAAGCAACTTGAGTATTGGAAGCGTCAGCTTGAAGGCGTCGAGCCGCTCAACCTGATCGCGGATTATCATCGCGGCGCCGACACGGCGTTCCGCGGCGCCAGCGTCGAATGGACGATCGACAAGCCGCTCGCCGAAGCGCTAACCCTGACGGCTCAGCGCGAAGGCGCCACGCTTTACATGGCGCTCCTGACCGCCTTTCAGATTCTGTTGGGGCGTTATGCCAGGCAGCACGACGTGTGCGTAGGCTCGCCGATTTCCTATCGGCCGCGGCGCGAGTTCGAGCAGTCGATCGGTTACTTTGTCAACACTCTAGCCTTACGAACCGATCTATCGGGCGAACTCACGTTTCGCCAACTGCTGGCCCACGTGCGTGAAACCGTGCTCGATGCCTTGGCCCACGGCGACGCTCCTTTGCGAGCCGTGGTCGATGCGGTCGCTCCGCGGCGCGAGGCCGGCCGCACACCGTTTTTCAACGTCATGTTCGTGTTTGAAAACCTTCCTTGGCAGGCCAGGGAAGCGGCGGGCGTCACGTTTGGCGAAATCGAGATCGATCACACGCGCATCGGCAGCTACGATCTGGGGCTTGTGATTGAGGAGCAGGCGGAGCGGCTCAAGGCGTCGTTCGTTTATAATGCGGAGCTTTTCAATCGCGAAACGATCACAGCGATGGCCGCCGCCTTTCGCACTTTGCTTGGCGGATTGGCCGCCGATGCCGACGCCCCGGTGATGCGCCTGCCGCTCATCGCGGGTGCCGAACACCCTCCGTTGGCCTCGGATGTGGAATGCCCGCCGTTGGTCATCTGTAGGGAACGCCCTCCGTGGCGTTCCGTGAACGACCAGATGACATCTCGGAGCGCCACAGAGGCGCCGCGGCCGGCGGAGGTCGTCCGCGAGGTCAAGTTACAAAGCGATTCCCGGAACGCCACGGTGGGCGTTCCCTACAGAGTGAATCGTCAATGCCACGTTGCCACACTCGGCGGCGCGGCCGACGCCATCGCCATCGCCGCC
>DASVGM010000017.1:0-4064 GCA_036379555.1 Pirellulales bacterium
TGGTTGAAGACTCAACCGGCGCCATCGTCTTCTTCGGTTCGCAGGCGTACAATCTCACCAGCATCGACGTCGCGTCATTGGGTGTTAACGACATTACCGACCTGACGGGGGTCGGCCTGTCGAAGGATTTCACCAGCCTGGCGACGATTGACGTTGAGGCCGGCACGGGAGCGCAAGTCCTGCTGTCGGGCAACTACACCACCACCGGCGATCAGACCTATGCCGCGGCGGCGACGCTCAACGCCGATACGTCGCTCACTTCGACGAGCGGCGGCGGCATCACGTTCGTAAAAACGCTGGACAGTGGCAGCGGCACCGGCGGCAGCGGCCCGTACTCAATCAACCTCAGCACGGCCGGCACGACCACTTTCGGCGGGCTTGTCGGTGGCCGCAATGCCTTGGCCTCCCTCGGCAGCTCCTCGTCCGGCACGACAGCCATCAATGGCGGCGGTGTCACCACCACAGGCGTGCAATACTACTTCGACGCCGTAACGCTGGGATCGCCCACGACGCTGTTAACCTCGACGGACGGCGACGTGATTTCCTTCTCCCAAAGCCTCGACGGCGCCAGCGACTTGACGGTCGGCACGACCGGTGCGACGGTGTTGGGCGGGCCGGTCGGCGCCACGACACCGCTCAATTCGCTCGCCATTATCAGCGGTGATGCGGTTGTCGGCAGTTCCATCTCGACAACCGGCAACCAGTCCTACCAGGGCAACGTCTCGCTCGAACAAGATGTGACACTCACCACACGCGGTGGAAGCGTCGCGTTTGGCGGCCAAATTGATAGCGATCACCGCGAAACGACCACCAACTTCGCACTGGTCATCGACACAACGAAGGGCGGCGCCGCGCCTGCCGGCGGACTCGTCACGTTTGCGGGCGATATTGGCAGTCTCGCCCCGCTCAGTACGCTGACGGTAACCGCCGCGGGACCGCTGACGTTGGCTCATCATGTCACCACCGTCGGCAACCAGTTGTTCACCGTCGTACCTTCATCATCCGCGGCAAACGGCCTGGCTCTCGCCGCCGGCGGATCGCTGTCAAGCCAGGGCGCCGTTGAGCTGAGCTCGGGAGGAAACCTGACCATCGCGGCGGGCGGCGGCATCACCGCCAATAGCATCACGCTGCGCGGCGATTTCAATAACGCCGATCCCGCCGCGGCGACCGTCATGCTGCTGGCAGGAAATCTGCAATCGCCCACGGTGGCCGTCTTCACCGGCAATGGTCATGCCACGGTCAATGTCGCGCGTACCCTGGCCAATACAGCGACCACCATCACCGGCGGCGCCGGAACCAATAGCTACAATCTGTCGTCGGCCGCACCATCTTCCAACGGCGTGCTGTCCACCCTGGCGGGCGCGGTCACCATCAACGGCGGCGCCGGCGCCAATACGCTCATGCTTGGCGATGCCGCCGATATGCCAGGCTTGCCGGGCACGCTTACCTCGAACATCATCACCGGCTTTGGTATGGCAAACGGCGTTCAATACGCCAATCTTCAGAATATCATCTTTCGGCTATCGGCCGGTCCCGCCGAGGCGCTGTCCATCGTGGGCACGGCGGCCGGCAGCTCCGTCGCCGTCAGTGGCGGCCACACGATCGTGCTCGGCGGCGCCGCGGGCGGCCTCGATCCAATCGCCGGCTCGCTGGCCATCAGCCAGGCGGCCGTTCTCGACATCAACGATCAACTTTCGACGACCGCGCATACCTACGATTTTTCCGCGGGCTACTTCTTACGCAGCGGCCTCGGCACGACGGGCGCGGGGACGGTGCCAAGCGCGGCCATGCCCGGCCAGGTGGGCGTCGCGCTGGCCAACGTGCAAAACACCGTCATCAACGGCGGCACGGCCAAAAATGTTTATAACTTGTTCTTGCCGTTGGCGCCGGGCCAAACCGTCGCCATTCAGGGCGGCGGAGGCGGCGATTACGTTCATGTGGTTGGTAGCAGCGCCGGTCCCAACACCGCGTATGTCGGCAACCCCGGCAGCGGCGATCCGATCCAGATCGGCGGCGTCAATTGTCTCACCATGTATGGCGCGGCGAACCAGCCGAACACCTTCGTGAACCAGACGGCGGTCAACTCGATTCTCATCGGCGGACTGGCCAACGACACGTTGCTGGGCGGTTCCGGCGCCGACGTTCTGTTCGGCGGCGGCGGCAACGATTTTCTTGTCGCCGGCGGTGCGTCCGGCGGCAACTATGTCTTTGCCAACATGCTGCCCGCCTATTTGCCCAACGGCATGCTCAATCCCAATGTCGGCAATGGCGCCGTCTATCCCGGCCTGCCCGGAACGAGCATGATCGACGGCGGCGGCGGGGTGGTGGTCTACTTCAATCACGGCACGCAAGTTTTCAATGCTTCGCGTGTGATCATGATGGACTGCGACCTGCCCGGCTCGCGGGCCTTGCTGCAAAGCATTTTCAACCAGGCCCTGGCCGGCAATGAATGCCTGGCGATGCTTAGCAGCCCGCCCGCGCCGCCCGACCCGCCGATTTCGCAAGCCATGAGCATCAACTACGGGCCTTACGTGCAGCGGGCCTACCAAGACATTCTGGGCCGCGCCGCCGATCAAGCGGGGCTTTCTTTTTGGGCCGCGCAACTTGCCGGCGGACTGTCACGCGCCACCTTCGCCAACGCCTTAACGCACAGCGACGAATACTACCAAAGACTCATCGCCACCGACTATCTGGCGTACCTGGACCGAGCCGTCGACAATGCCGCCCTGGCCTTCTGGACAAATCAATTTGAGCACGGCGCGAGTGACCAGCAGCTTGAGTCGGTCTTGCTGGGCTCGAACGAGTTTTATCAACGCGGCGGCGGCGGTGGCGATGCGGCCTGGATCAACTCCGTTTATCAGGCGCTGTTGGGCCGCTCGGCCGATTCGCAGGGCGAAGCCTATTGGAGTGGCCAATTGCAAGCCGGAGCGAGCCGCCAGGCAATCGCCTATCAGATTGCCGTCAGCCCGGAGGCTTTCGCACGAGTGGTCAACGCCGACTATCAGCAAACTCTCGGCCGCGCGCCGGGCGCGGCTGAGGTGCAATACTGGGTCGGTCAGCTTGTGGGCGGCGCTTCCAGAGAGAATGTCTTGGCCGGCTTCGTCGCGTCCGATGAGTTCGCTTCCCTCAGTTAGAGGCTATCCGAAAACTCGGATTTCGCCGTGGAATCGTATCGTGGGGCGGCTCGCCGAGCCGTCTTTCGCTTCCAGACGGGCCGGCGGCCCGCCCCACGGCAAGTTTTCGGATAGCCTCTTGGTGCCAGCGATTACGGAAGCCACAAAAGGCCGCCGAACACGGCCATGACACCCGCACAATGGGTTGCCGAAGAAAAGTTGATGGGCGGCGCGCTGCGCGGCTACCAATACGTCGAGGACAACACGCCATGAAACTTTCGCCTGATGAATTGGAGTTCCTGTCGGCCTGGGCGCGCGAAGAGTGGGAGCCGACATGTTACGAGTTACCGGCCCATCGCCTGCAGATGGCGCACGGTATCGCGGGCGGCCACTTGATCGCTCTCATCAAGGCCTGGACGGAAAACGAAGGAAAAAATGACCAGGAGATTCTTGCGGCCGCTGACAATTCGCAGCCCCGCTGGCCGTGGGCCACGACCGACGACTTTGAGGGCCGCCTGGCGGAAGCGAGCGAGCCGATGAACACGGCATAATTTATAGGCCGTGAACATTAGGGATCGCAGATGATATTGCATCCAGGCAGCGCCCTCCGCAAGCGTTCCACTCCGCTTGCCGTCACCCGTGAACCAGTGAGATCGATTGTCCGCAATGCCTTGCACTTCGCCAGCGAAGTCAATCCCGCGTCGGTAATGCGTGTGTCGTGCAGCGAGATTTCTGTAAGCACCGCGAACTGGGCAAGCAGCGCCACCTGCTCATCGCCCAGATTCGTGCCGCTCACGTCGAGCGTCGCCAATCTGGGCAACGATTGCAGATGTCGCAGGCCGTTTCCGGAAATGGGTGTTCGTCGTATCGCCAGCCATTGCAACCATACGGCCTTGGCGAGATGGGCCAGCCCATCGTCGGTGATCCTCGCGGCTTCAACAAACGCGAGAT